>NZ_JBXAYJ010000004.1:0-152407 GCF_056782215.1 Dellaglioa sp. CoH-55-MRSF-6 | reverse complement strand
GGACATACAAAAATCCCTCCATGATTATCGGATGAAATTATATTATTTCATCTGACAACCATAAAGGGATTATTACAAAGCTTTAAAAACTCAGTGGCGCCTTTTTCACAAACAAGAAACAGAACTAGAAAGTTCAAAATCTGTTTATTTTTTTAGTACGAAAGAATATATGACGCAACAGAATGTTGTTGATTTAGGATTAGAACAAAGTTCTAACTTCAAAAAAGTCTATGAAACATATCAAGATATTTTATTAGCTATCAATAAAGCCGACACTTCTAATTTAACTCAGTTATTAGAAGACTATCAACCTAATAACAGTGAAATGGATACTGTAATAACCACTTTTAAAAAGAATCAGCATTATATTAAAAATAGTTTATCTTCACCATATTCAAATGGCCCTATAGAGGGACTTAACCGAAAAATTAAAACACTTAAACGTAGCTGTTACGGTTTCAGAAACTGGCATCATCTATTTGAAAGAATTTTATTAATTCATAACTAAAAAAAGGAAATCCTTTTGGATTTCCCTTAATTAAATTAGACGTTTATCGTCTCACCAACACTATTTGACGCAGACCCAAAAATAAGAAGCCCTACAAACCATAGTTTGTAGGGCTTCTTAAGTATTTTACATATTTTTAATTAATTGTCTTGCAATATACGTTGCATAATACTTTGAACCATCGGGATCTGGATGAACATTATCATCATAAAACCACTCTGTATGATCCTTACTATATGAATACCAATCAATTATATGCAAATTTGAATATTTTTTCTTTTGTGTCTCCAACATGCTATTAACGGTACCTTCCCAACGCCTTGTTGGGACATGTACATTAATCCAGTAAACTTGTTTCCCCGAACCAACTGCACTCATAATATCGTCAAACTGATCGGTTGTAAATGGACTATTTGTCCCTAAACCAATAACAACGTTATCTTGAAGTTTACCTTGCTTAGCCAACAACCTAATATCATCAGCAGCTGTATATACCTGACGACCGACTTTTGCATCAACATACATATGTGGGAAATCATCTTGTAATATGTTTTCTCCATCTGCCAATACAGAATCACCAATTGCCGTTGCATATACGCTTGAGGCTTTTTTTGTCTCAGCCTTTGTTAATGATGTTGGGCTTTGTTTTTCAGCAACTACTTTTGAAGAACTAGTTTTAGAAGCACTTTTGCTACTTGATTGTTTTTTCTTAGAACTAGACGAGCTCGGTTTTTTTAATGCGTCAGCATTCTTTTTATCAGCTACTTTAGCATTCTCACTAATAGTATTCTGTAAAGCATTCACTCCAGTAATTGAAAGACTTGGTCCGTTAATTATTCCAAACAACGCTATACCAATTATTAATGCACCCACAATAATAGAAAATTTTTGACGAGTTTTTTTAATATCCTTTGTAAAGGTTTCTTTAATAAATGTAAATGTTTGTTTATAATTAAATCTTTGTAGAGGTCTTTCTAAGAATCGATATGACAAATCACTCACTAATAAAATGATAGATATTTCAATTAGCGCGTTTAGCCATGGATGATCACCTATACTCTGAATCTTTGACTCATAGAATACCATTATTGGAAATTGATATAGGTAAATGCCATAACTTCTCTTACCAACCCAAGTAAAAACAGGATTTGTCATAATTTTGTTCATATCCGCTCCAGGATGTGCAATTGTAGCTACAAAAATCATAACTAAAACTGAAAAGAAAAACATCCCTCCACGATAAACAAGCGAACTTTGATCTGACATAGTCAAAAACAAACTAATAATTGTTATGAGCGATACTATACCTAACGCATCTAAAACAAATCGGCCTTTTTTTGAAATTTCCTTTTTTAAAGAACTGCTTGGCCAAATAAATGAAAGTGCTGACCCCAATAAAATTGAAAACATTCTTGTATCCGTTCCATAATAGACACGACTTGGATCAGATCCTGCTTTATACAAGAAGGCCATCGCTAATGCGGAAATAAAAGCTAAGATAAAGATAAGATTAAAAATCCGTTCTTTTCGTTTTAAAAACACAATTAGCAACGCCACTATAATAGGCCAGAAAAAATAGTACTGACCTTCAATTGATAGCGACCAAAGATGCGTAAATGGTGATGGCGTCCCGAAATGATCAAAATATGATTCTTTGTGCAAAACTTGAAACCAATTATAAACATATAACAAATTTGATGCGAAAATTTCTTGAATATTTTTCAATAACTCTCTTTGAAATAGTGTTATATAGGCAATAGTTGCAATCAACATCGTCAATAACGCTGGATAAAGTCGTCGAACCCGTCGAATATAAAAGCCTAGAACATCAATTTTTTTATTTTGTTCCCATTCCTGATTAAGTAAATCAGTAATCAAGTAACCCGATACAACAAAAAATATCGGTACACCTAAGTATCCACCTTGTAGACTAGATGGCACGAGGTGATAAAGGATAACCCCAATAACAGCCAATGTCCTCACGCCATCAAAGCCAGTAATATATCTGGCTTTTTTTAATCTTTTTTTCTTATCCATCTTGTTCCGTTCTCCTCTTATCTTATATAAATTACCCTTTTATTTGCTGATAGCGTAACCGTAAATTATTAATATTCCGAATTATTCAACGAACTCAAATGAGAATTTATCAATTCTCACTATATCCCCACTTTTAGCACCACGTTCACGTAAAGCATCATCGACACCCATACCACGAAGTTGACGTGCAAAACGCATCAAACTTTCGTCTCGGTCCATATTTGTCATTTGGTATAGACGTTCTAATTTTTCTCCAGAAAGAACCCAAGTTAAATCTTCATCCCTATTAATAACAAAATCAGGTGCAGATTTTTCTTGTTCTTTTTCGAAATCATAGATTTTTTGTTGTGCTTCTTGTTCTTTCAAGTTTAGTGCTGGGAACATTGGTGTTTCTTCCAATAAATCACCAGCTACATTCATTAAGGTTTGTAGTCCCTCACGAGTAATAGAAGAAGTAGAAAATACACGAGGTGTTTCTTCCACTGTAGAATCTTCTGCCAATTGTTTTTTAAATGCTTCTAACTGTTCTGCAGCCCCTGGCATATCCATCTTACTTGCCACAATTAATTGCGGACGTTCAAGTAATTCAGGGTCATAATTTTTTAATTCTTTATTAATCTTAAGATAGTCGTCAAACGGATCACGACCTTCTTCAGGATTCATATCAACTAAATGAAGAATAACACGTGTCCGCTCAATATGACGTAAAAATTGAATTCCTAATCCAACGCCAACTGAAGCCCCTTCAATCAATCCGGGTAAATCAGCAATAACAAAATCACGGTTATCATCTAAACGAACCATCCCTAAATTAGGTGATAACGTTGTAAAATGATAATCTGCAATTTTAGGTTTGGCACTTGTCACAACTGAAAGAAGCGTTGACTTACCGACAGATGGAAATCCAACTAACCCAACATCAGCTAAAACTTTTAATTCAAGTTGAATTTTACGTTCTACTCCAGGTTCACCATTTTCAGAAATTTCTGGAGCTGGATTTTTAGGACTAGCAAATCTAATATTGCCACGACCACCTCGACCACCCTTGGCAACAACAGCATAATCTCCTTTATGAACGAGATCAGCGATTACTGCTCCTGTTTCAGCATCTTTAATTGTTGTTCCTTCTGGTACTTGAACTCTTTTATCAGGTGCACCATGTCCGTGCATCCCTTTAATCATTCCTTTTTCACCAGATTCAGCTCTAAAATGTTTACTGTATCTAAAATCCATTAAAGTTCTTAATCCTTCATCTACTTCAAATACAATACTACCACCACGGCCACCATCACCACCGGCTGGTCCACCATTAGGTACATATTTTTCTCGACGGAACGCTACCATCCCGTCGCCACCTTTACCTGCTTTTATTTCAATTGTAACTTGATCTATAAACATACGATCACCTATTCTTTCCGTTGACTACTAACTTACTATTTTAAAGAAGAAAAAGTCATTTGTCTATGTATTTACTTAACTCTTTTAAAAATTCAAGCCAATTTCTCATATTTCAAATTTTTTTGGTATTTTTGAATGTTTTTGGTTGATTTTGAATGTTTTTGGTGGTATTTTATTTATAAGGAGTTGAGAAAGTGCTTACAATTGAAAGGTGCCAATATATTATTTCTGAAATTGACAAACATGGTTATATTAAGTTACAAGATATTTGTCATAAATTAAATGTCTCAGAATCAACTGTTCGACGCGATTTACAGCAGCTTGAAACTGATGGTGAATTAGTAAGAGTTCATGGTGGTGCACAAAGCATCCAATCATTAAAAGTTGAAGCAAATTTAGAAGAAAAATTTTCATTAAATACGCCAAATAAAATAGCAGTTGCTAAAGCTGCTGCAAATTTAATCAAACCTAATAATGTGATTTTTCTTGATGCTGGTAGTACAACTTTCGCAATGATTCCCTATCTTAAGTTAGTTAACAATCTAACTGTTGTTACAAACGGTGTTAATCATGCACTTTCTCTTTCTGAAAATGATATTAGAACAATCGTCATCGGTGGTCAAGTTAAAGCTAATACAAAGGCTATTGTGGGAGCTGATAGTATTAAATCAATCAAGAACCTTCAATTTGATTTAGTCTTTCTCGGTATTAATTCAATTAACAATAAATTTGGATTTAGCACACCAGATCCTGAAGAAGCCGCAGTTAAACTGGCCGCAATTCATCAAAGTCGACAAACTTATGTTTTAGCCGACAAATCAAAATTTAACCAAGTTTCATTCATTAAAGTTGCAGATCTTAATCAGGCTACAATTATCACTGATAAATTGCCGGTAACTGATTCTGAAAATTATAAAACACAAACAAAAATTTTGGAGGTACAACAATGATTTACACAGTAACTTTAAATCCTTCTATTGATTACATCGTTCAACTAGATAAGTTAACGCTTGGCGAAGTTAATCGGATGGATTATGATACAAAATTACCAGGTGGTAAAGGTATAAACGTTTCCCGAATTTTAAATGAATTGAATCAACCTAATAAAGCACTTGGTTTTATTGGTGGATTCACAGGTGAATTTATTAAGTCAGCTATGATAGCTAATCACCTAGATACTCAATTTACAAAAATAAAAGCTGATTCTAGAATTAATATTAAAATAAAAGCTGACCAAGAAACCGAAATAAATGGTAAGGGTCCTCTAATATCAGATGATGAACTTAAACTATTCAATGAGCAATTTGAAACATTGACGTCTGATGATACTGTCATTTTAGCTGGTAGTTTAGTTCCTAACCTATCTCAAGATTTTTATTATGAATTAATTAAAGTAATTCGTTCTAAAGGCGCACAATTTGTTATTGATACAACTGGTGAAGCACTATTGAAAACAATTAGTGAAAAACCTCTCGTCGTGAAACCAAATCACCATGAATTAGCCGAATTATTCAATGTTACTTTAAACGGTATCAACGATATTGTGAAATATGGTCAAAAATTATTAGAATTAGGTGCACAACATGTTTTAATTTCAATGGCTGGCGATGGCGGCCTATTGATTACTAAAGATGCTGTTTACCAAAGTAATGCGCCTAAAGGGACTGTTATTAATTCAGTTGGTGCTGGCGATTCAATGATTGCTGGTTTTACAGGTACCTTTGCAAAAACTAATGATCCTATTGAAAGTTTTAAATATGGACTAGCTTGTGGCTCCGCAACTGCATTTTCTGAAGATATTGCAACTATTGAAAAAATTAACGAAATTTTACCACAAATTGATATTAAGAAAATCTAACTATTATAAAAGGAGTTTTACACTATGGACTTAAATGAATTATTACTTAAAGATGTCATGATTATGGATCTTCAAGCAACAACAAAAGCCGAAGCAATTGATGAAATGGTACATAAATACTTTGAGGCTGGCGTGATTGATGATGAGGAACTTTACAAACAAGACATTCTAAAACGTGAAGCACAATCAACTACTGGTATCGGTGAAGGTATTGCCATGCCACATGCAAAAAATAAAGCTGTTAAACGTGCTACTGTCCTATTTGCTAAAAGTAAAGCAGGACTTGACTATGATTCACTTGATGGTCAACCTACATTTTTATTTTTCATGATTGCTGCTCCTGAAGGTGCAAACGATGCCCATTTACAAGCATTAGCTGCTTTATCAAGTCTATTAATTAATCCCGATTTAGTTGATAAATTAAAAACAGTCACAACTCCAGATGAGGTTCAAGCTGCCTTCACTGCCGCTGAAAATGAAAAAGAAGCAAAAGAAGCTGCTGCACAACTTGCTGCTAAAAACACTGATGTTAAACCATCAGGTAATCCATACGTGGTCGCTGTAACAGCCTGCCCTACTGGTATCGCTCATACTTATATGGCTGAAGCTGCCCTCATCAAACAAGCTGAAGAGATGGGCGTTGACATTAAAGTTGAAACAAATGGCTCAGAAGGTATTAAGCATCGTTTAACTGACGAAGAAATTAAACGTGCGTCTGGTGTCATTGTCGCCGCTGATAAAAAAGTTGCTATGGATCGTTTCGATGGCAAACCTTTAATTAACCGTCCTGTTACCGATGGTATTAAAAAAGCCGAAGAATTGATTACTGCCGCAGTAAACGGAAAAGCACCTATTTATCATGCTAAAGGAACCGACGCTGCTGAAAATGATGAAGAAACCTCTGGTAGTGTTTGGAATGAAATTTATAAGAACTTAATGAACGGTGTATCACACATGTTACCATTTGTTGTTGGTGGCGGTATCTTAATGGCACTCTCATTCATCGTTGAACAATACGTTCCCGGTGGCTCAAGTTCACAAACTTTTATCTTCTTAAATGGAATTGGTAATTATGCATTTGCTTTCTTAGTACCTATCTTAGCCGGTTTTATTGCTATGAGTATTGGTGATCGTCCTGCCCTTATGCCTGGTATTGTTGGTGGTTACATGGCTAACTTTGCTGCCGCAAATGTTATTAAAACTGAATCTGTTTCTGGTTTCTTAGGTGGTTTAGCAGCTGGTTTTATTGCCGGTTATGTTATTGTCGGTCTTAAAAAACTCTTTAAAAACTTACCAAAATCACTAGATGGGATGAAACCTATCCTAATCTACCCTATTTTATCCTTATTAATTGTCGGCGCGATTATGTTCTTTATGGTTAATCCTATCTTCGCACAAATTAATCATGTCTTGTCAGATTTCTTAACTCATATGGGAACAGCCAATGCCGTCTTAATCGGTACAATTCTTGCTGCTATGATGGCTATCGATATGGGTGGTCCATTTAACAAAGCAGCTTATACATTCTCAATTGGTGTCTTCACTTCTACTGGTGATGGTAAAATGATGGCTGCTGTTATGGTTGGTGGTATGATTCCTCCACTTGCAATAGCTATTGCATCAACATTCTGGAAAAATAAATTTTCTGAAGATGAAAGAAAAGCCGGTTTGTCAAACTACATTCTTGGTATTTCATTTATTACTGAAGGTGCTATTCCTTACGCAGCAGCAGATCCATTACACGTCATTACATCAAGTGTAATTGGTGCTGCAATCGGTGGTGGTTTAAGTCAATTCTGGAACGTCTCTGTTCCTGCACCTCATGGTGGTCTTTGGGTAATTGCCTTAGCTACAAATAAAACGTTCTACTTACTTTCTGTTTTAATTGGTGCTGCAGTTGCAGGGATTATCCTCGGTATCTGGCGTCCAGTTGCAAAAGAAAATAAGAAATAATTCGTTTAACTTTGAAGAGCTATCAGGATAATACCTGATAGCTCTTCTTTATTTTAAAATAAAAAGGAGTCCTTAATGACATAAATCTCTGTCATTAAGGACTCCTTTTGTAAATTTATAATGATAATTTTATTGTTTGTGCGACTGTCTTTGAAATACCTAATCCTTGTAACTCTTCCATTGAAGCGTCTTTAATATGTTTCATCGACCCAAATTCTTTTAACAATTTCGTTTTGGTTTTTGGCCCAACACCCTGGATAGAATCTAAACGAGAACTAAGTGAGTTCTTTGAATGAACTTGACGATGAAAGGTAATGGCAAATCGATGGACTTCATCTTGAATCCTTTGTAAAAGGTAAAACCCTTCACTCTTTGGATCCAATGATAGTCTTTGATCAGCATCACCAAACATTAAATCAGATGTTTTATGCTTGTTATTTTTAACCATCCCCGCTACTGGAATCATTAAATCTAATTCATTACTTAAAACGTCTTTTGCAGCTTCTATTTGTATTTCAGCACCATCCATTAAAATTAAATCTGGCATAGGCTTACCTTCCTTCAAAAGACGTGTATAACGTCGGCGAACAACTTCACGTGTACTTGCTGCTTCATCCGCATGATCAACTGTATTCAACTTATATTTGCGATATTCGCTCTTCTCAGGTTTACCATCAATAAAACTAACCATGGCTGATACCAGATCAGTCCCTTGTATATGTGAGTGATCAAAAGATTCTATTCGATGACCTTCTGGAATCCCCATAGCGTCTGTAATTTCTTTCATGGCACCAGTTGTTTTGCGCCCATCTAATTCTAGTAATCTGAATTTTTCTTCAAGAACTAAGCGAGCATTTTTTTTAGCTAATTTTAAAAGTTCACTTTTTTGCCCACGTTGTGGTGTCCGAATTGGTACTTGTAAGATATCAGATAAGATATCTGTATCAATTCCTGCTGGAACTAATATTTCTTTTGGTAACACATTATTTTTTCGATTATAAAACTGAAGGATAAAAGTTGCCATTTCTTCTTCAGCCGTTGTTACAATTGGAAAAAGTCTTTTTTCTCGCTTCATTAATCGTGCTTGCCTAATAAAGAAAACTTGAATTGACAACCAACCTTTATCCAGATAGAAATTAAACAAATCTCTAGGTGTATTATCATTTGAAATGATTTTTTGTTTTTCAACAGTAACTTCAATAAAATGAATTTGATCACGTAATTCAGCGGCACGTTCAAATAACATTTCATCCGCTGCCTTACTCATTTCTTTTTTTAGTTTTTGTTTTGCTACAATCACATTACCATTTAAAAATGATTTGATTTTTTTTATTTGAGCCTCATATTTTTCATGCGGAACTTCTTTAAAACAAGAGCCTAAACATTGCCCCATATGATAATACAAACATGGTCGCTTCTGAAATCCATTGCATCTTCTTAAAGGATAAACTTTTTGTAAAAACTGCAATGTTTCCTGAGCTGCATAAACATTTGGATAAGGACCAAAATAAAATCCACCGTCCTTATTAACCTGACTAACGATTTGCATCATTGGGTCTTTTTCATTTGTAATTTTAATATATGGATATCCAGTACCTTTCTTTAATTTTATATTATAATACGGCTGATGTTTTTGAATTAAAGTAATTTCCAACAGAAATGCTTCTTTATCAGTGGATGTAATAATTGTTTCAAAATCAACAATTTGAGAAACCAATTTAGCTGTTTTTCCATCATGCGCACTTTTGAAGTAAGAACGCACCCGATTTTTTAAATTTTTTGCTTTCCCAACATAAATAATCTGACTATTTAAATTTTTCATGATATAGCATCCTGGTAATGCTGGTAATAATGCTAATTTATTTTCGATATGCTCTGAAGCCAATCGAGGCACCTTCTTTACGTTAATATATGCTTTAATTATACCCCGAACAAGCGTTTGAATAAAGAAAATAGATTCCAAATAGACGGGAGTCTATCTGAAATCTATTTTTTTACAATATCTTTGATAAAAAATCTTGCGCACGTTCTGACGTCGGATGATCAAAAACATCTTCTGGACGTCCTTTTTCTTGAATATATCCTTGATCCATGAACCAAATTTGATCTGCTACTTCTCTAGCAAAACCCATTTCATGTGTCACAACTACCATCGTCATTCCGTCACTAGCCAACGTTTTCATAACTTTAAGTACTTCTCCGACCATTTCAGGATCTAATGCTGAAGTTGGCTCATCGAATAAGAGTACTTCTGGATCCATGGCTAATGCTCTGGCAATCGCAACTCGTTGCTTTTGACCACCAGATAAACTATCTGGATATTGTAGTGCCTTATCTGCTAATCCAACTTTTTCTAATAAATTGGTAGCTATATCAGCTGACTCTTTATCTGATATATTTTTAACTTTCATGGGAGCCAATTTTATATTCTCAATTACATTCATATTTGGAAACAAATTAAAACCTTGAAAAACCATCCCCATTTTTTCTCTCAATTGATTTAAGTCTTTTTCATTTAAACTTGTTAAATTTTCACCTTCGAATAAAATATCCCCTGATGTAGGAACTTCAAGTAGATTCAGACAACGTAAAAAGGTACTTTTACCAGATCCTGATGGTCCAATCACACAGATAACCTGTCCTTTATCAACTGATTCAGAAATATCTTTTAAAACATCATTTTTTCCAAAGGATTTTCTTAATTTATTAACTTCAATAATTTTAGACATGCTTCATCTTCCCTTCAAAGTAATTTAATAATTTAGATAAGCTAAATGTTAAAACAAAGTAAATTAACATTGCAACAAAGATAGGCGCAATACCTTTATAAGTAGCTGATTGAACCATTTTCATCTGATAAATTAAATCAGTCACACCAATAATAGAAACAATTGAACTTTCTTTTATTAATGTTATAAATTCATTTCCCAGAGCTGGCCAAATATTTTTTAGTGCTTGTGGAATAATAACAGACTGATACGTCTCTTTCTGTGAAAGCCCCAAACTTCTTGCTGCTTCCATTTGTCCATCATCAACAGAAGAGATTCCCGATCGTATTACTTCAGCTATATATGCGCCTGAATTAAGCGATACAGCAATAATACCTGCAATTAGCGCTGGAATATTTACTAACATTCCAATACCGAAGTACACAAACATCACTTGAATCATTAGAGGCGTTCCACGAACAAATTCAATGTAGGATACTGCAATTACTTTAATCACTTTATTTTTGCCCAAACGCATGAGTGCTAGCAACGTTCCTAATATAACACCAACAATAACTGAAACCGCCGTTATTAATAAAGTATAACCAATTCCTTTGGCAAAATATTTCCAATAGTGAATCATTGTGTTATCCGATGTATTTTTTGTTAAATAATTACTAGCCTCAGGTAAATATGTCGTATTTATTAAATTTTTCTTTTTAATTTCTTTAATAGACTTATTTACAGCTGCCACCAAAGTATCGGAATTCTTTGCAAATCCGGCTGCAGCTCCCCTTGCATCAGGCGCTGAGATAAATCCAGGATTAACAACTGCTAATGAACTATCATTTTGTGCGTATGCTTTAGCAGTTGGTTCTTCCATGGCAACACCCGCTACCTTACCACTTTTAAGCGCTAAAATTAAATCGGTTACTTTAGCCAACCCTTTAATATTCACATTTTTTATTTGTTCTTTACTCATTGTATATTGAAGCGATCCAGTTTGAGCCCCAACTGATAGCCCAGAAAAATCATTTAAAGTCTTATATTTATCTTCATCAGTCTTATTAACCAACATCATTTGTTTTCCATTGTAATAAACATCTGAAAAATCAATACTTTTTTTACGATCATCCGACGGATTCATACCTGAAATAACCATATCAATTTTATTAGTTTCTAAGCCAACAAGTAATGAGTCAAAATCCATTTTCTTAATTACTAACTTAACTCCAATGTCTTTAGCAATTTTTTGTGCAATTGAAATATCAAATCCAACGATTTTATCATCGCCATTAACTGTTGTTTGAAATTCATAGGGTGGATAATCTGGACTTGTTCCAAGTACTAACGTTCCCTTATCCTTAACATTCTGTAAAGAGTTACCAGTTGCAGCACTTACTTGATTACTACCAACTAACATCATGAAAAATGCGATTAATATACCTATAAACCATTTTTTATTTATTTGCATCAATTTACTCCTCTTTTTTAATTTCTCTTATTAGTGAATAAATCGATTATATGCTACAAAGATTTTTTATGCAATTAAATACATATAATAAATGACTTTATACATATAAAAGTTATTTAAAGCGCTTTTTATGCATTAATCAGTTGTCTTGTATTCATTTTAATAAACTGTTATTCTATATTTACATAAGGAGGCTACAATTATGAGCTTAAAAATCCAACGCCAAGATAACTTGGAAAGTTTATTTGATAAATTTGCACTTGACCCTAAAGATCCTGCTAAAGTTGAACTTAAGTCTTCAGAAACGGAAGAGAAGCCTAGTTCTGATGTTAAAGAATCGAAACCTAAAAAATAAAAAAATTCAGATAAGTTATAAACTTATCTGAATTTTTTTATTTTTTAAATCCATCTGGGTAACGTTTATTTAATTTTAAAATATTATCTCTTGCAACATCATCAAATTCAATATCGGCCCATTCAGCAATTTGGGATAAATACCAAAGTACATCTCCCATTTCTTTAGTTAATTTCACTTTATCTAATTCTCGACCTTTAAAAGTATAATCTTTAATTAAATCAACTAATTGTCCACCTTCAGCCGCAACACCTAATGCACAATTTGTTAAAACTTGTTCAGTTCCATATAATGTGCGATTTGCTGCTTCTTGATATTCATTAAATTCCATTTTTTTCTCCTAGTTCTGTATGACTTTCAATCCATTGCCAAATCTCTTCTTTTCCAGATTTGTCTTGAGCCGAAAATAAAACAAAATCATCTTCAGGTGTCAAAGACAATGAACGTCTTATGATACTCTCATGTTGATTCCACTTACCACGAGAAATTTTGTCGCTCTTTGTCGCAACAACCAATACAGGAATATCGTAATAGTGAAGAAAATCAACCATTTGAACATCTAATTTTGTTGGCTCATGTCGAGCATCAACTAATGAAATGACCCCTCTTAAAGAAGTACGTTCTGCTAAATAGGTTTCAATCATTTGTCCCCACTTTGCACGTTCTGTTTTTGACACTTTTGCATATCCATATCCTGGAACATCTACGAAAAATAATTTTTGTTCCACGTTATAAAAGTTCAATGTTTGCGTTTTTCCAGGCTGACTAGAAGTTCTCGCATAACTTTTACGATTTATTAACGTATTTATTAATGATGATTTTCCAACATTAGAACGTCCTGACAGTGCAATCTCAGGAATACCATCTGTTGGATACTGTGCTGGTGCAACGGCACTCATAACAAGTTCAACATTATGAACATCCATATTAAACACCTTCCTTTCAATACTCAAACCATTTTACCATATAAAAATGTGTTAATGTAACTTAATCTGAATCAAAAAGCTTTACAACATGAATTAAATAATTCGATGTTGTAAAGCTTTTATTTTGTTGCTGCCGTTTGGATAATCCAAATTATTTGTACTTCCGAATATGTTACCACATGCGTTGTCAAAATCTGAATTAAAGTATTGGGCCAATAAAATAAATATTCCCCACTACTATCTTTAGCATTTGCTGTTATATTAGTTGAATCTCCAGAAATTAGATCACCATAAGTTCTTGGCATATTCTTTAATCCAGACTGTAACTTTGGCCGAAATAAGTCAACATGTACAATATCGTTTGACTTATATTGTAGCCTACCTTTCAATTGCCATGATGGTGTCAATCCATCAGTTGCGATTATTTGCAAATAAGGTGATTCTCTATTATTACTATCAGAATAAATTGCAAATTCTGAATTATTTTTCTTAACATATTTGTTAACCGTATTAGGTAACGTACTGTACCCATACGTTATGTCTGCAGACACACTTTTAAGTGTCACGAGCATACTGAAAAATAAAATAAATAATAATATTAAATACTTACTTATCAGCTTTTTTCTTATCAACATATCTTTTAATAAGGAAAAAGATTAGTATCACTAGGATTGCGAGACCAAGACCTAAAGCAACATACCATAGCGGATTTGTTGCTTTTTGTGGATCTCCAATAGCATCTTTGTTGTACTTACTTGCATCATCATTTGTAATTGTGAAGTTTTTATTGAATTTCCAAGTGTTTTTACCACTTGTTGCTACAGCCTTTAATGTGTAGTCTCCAGCTTCTAATTGACCCTTGTCATAAAGCATTGGGAATTTGAAATTTGAATTAGGAGCCATTGATAGGTTCTTTAATGTTGTATTTTCTAAAACATCTGTTGAACCCTTTTTCATAATTTCAGATTTAATTGTTAATTTAGGAATAATTACGGCTTTATCGTTTTGGAATACAGGGAATACACCTTTACGATAGTTTCTCATACCAGCTTTAACTGATAATAAATTCATATTTGGTTCAACCGTCTTCTTCTCTAAAATTTTAATTCCAATTGCATATGAATATGCATTTGAAATTGAAATCCCTTTTTTATTACTTGTTTCTTTAGTTGAATTATCAACTTTTTCAAAATACCAGCTACCTAACAAAACACCGTTGAAACTATCTTTTGGCATAGTAATTGTAGCCTTAACGATTTTACTTCCTTTAGCAGGAACTGTTACGACACTACCTGAATCTAACTTAGTAAGTGAAGCTAAAGGATATTTCATTGATTTATCAATATTCTTTTTTGCTAATTCTTTTGCATATTCAAGCTGACCATTATCATTTGTAGATGCTGTATAAACAGCATTACGAATTTTTAATGCTTTGTCTGATGAATTAAAGATTTTAACTGAAATCGTTTCTTTTTCCTTAGCATCCAATTTCAAATCAAAGTATGATTGTTTCAAACTAGCTTTAACTTGTTTATCAGATTGAATACTTTGAACACTGTACCCAATATTATTTGCAGGAGCCTTAGCTTCAACAGACTTATTGAATAACCCAAGTCCACCCAACAATACCCCAGAAAATCCGAACAAAATCGCTTTTTTTATTGTTTTATTCATGACGTCCACCCTTTATTATTTATTAAAATTATTAACCTTAAATTCATTATACTACATTTATATTCATTACTATGTCTTTTTTTTAGAGTGTACTCACTATATTTGACAGTCTTTAAATGACTATACTCTAACAAGACTTTAAGATGCTGCTTTCTTGCTCCCTTTAATTATTACAGGACCATCAGTTTGATCAACTGTTGCTTTAGTGATAATTACGCGCTCGATGTCTTCTTGGCTTGGAATATCAAACATAACATCACGCATTGTTTCTTCAATAATAGATCGCAAACCTCGTGCCCCAGTATCTCGCTTAATAGCAAGTTCGGCAACTCGTGACAATGCCTCAGGTTCGAATTCAAGCGTCACACCATCTAATTCAACAAGTTTTGTATATTGTTTAACCAATGCATTTTTAGGTTCCGTTAAAATTCGAACTAAATCTTCTTCTTT
This sequence comes from Dellaglioa sp. CoH-55-MRSF-6, assembly GCF_056782215.1. Next base: position 137,066 of record NZ_JBXAYJ010000004.1, on the reverse strand, counting down.
TAATTCTTCTAAAGCTGTCATAATTGGTAAACGACCAACAAATTCAGGAATTAATCCAAATTTTAATAAATCTTCTGGAATAATTTGTTGCATAACACTATTTTGTTCATCAATAGTTTCAGAATTGGATTCAGCACCGAAACCAATCGTTTTATCGCCTAATCGATTTTTGACCATTGTTTCAATTCCAGCAAATGCCCCACCAACAATAAATAAAATATTCTTAGTATCTATTTGAATTAATTCTTGTTGTGGGTGTTTACGTCCACCTTGAGGCGGAACACTTGCAATAGTACCTTCAAGAATCTTTAAAAGTGCCTGTTGAACACCCTCACCTGATACATCACGTGTGATTGAAACATTCTCACTCTTCTTAGCAATTTTATCGATTTCATCAATGTAGATAATTCCTTTTTCAGCTTTTGCAACATCATAATCTGCACTTTGCAATAATTTTAAAAGGATATTTTCAACATCTTCACCAACATATCCAGCCTCAGTTAAAGTAGTGGCATCTGCAATAGCAAATGGTACGTTTAAAATTTTAGCTAAACTTTGTGCTAAATATGTCTTACCTGATCCCGTAGGACCAACTAAACAAATATTACTTTTTTGTAATTCTGTTTCGTCATTATCTTCGTCAACTTCAAGCATATGATTAACTCGTTTATAATGATTATAAACCGCAACTGACAACGTTTTTTTAGATTGATCTTGCCCAATTACATAATCATTCAATTTATTCATAATTGCTTGTGGTTTTAATACAAGTAATGGTTCAGAATCCATTTGTTCCCTGAATTCCTCGTCGATAATTTCCTTACATAAATCAACACATTCATTACAAATATAAACACCAGGTCCAGCAACGATTTTCATTACTTGATCTTGTGACTTACCGCAAAAAGAACAATTTACGGGTCCGCCTTCTTCAGTATTTTCGAACATTTTACCACCTCGTATTTTTCTTCTCATCTTTTACTTTATGCATACCTATAGTACCAAATAAAGCAATATTTCGCGAATATTTACGTTCAAATGTATTTAACAAAAAAGATTGAAGCTAATAAACTCGCTTCAATCTCATTCATTCAAAATGATTAATCAAAATATCCGATTAATTATTTATTTTTTCATTTTTGCTTCTTCAACTGCTGAGTCAGCTAACTCGTCAACAACTTTCTTGATAGCAATATCATGTTTTACCATATCGTCTGAAAGAGCAGAACGAACTGCTTCTTCTTCCATACCATATTGTTCTGCTAAGTTTGATATTTCAGATGAAACTTCTTCTTCAGAAGGTTCAATTTTTTCAGCGGCAACGATAGCTTCTAACACAAGATTTGTTTTAACACGACGTTCTGCGCCTTCTTCAAATTGTTTGTGTAAATCGTCTTCACTTGTTCCTGTTAATTGGAAGTACATCTTTGTGTCAATTCCTTGTTGTTGCATATTTGCAAGGTATTGATCCATTTGGCGATGAACATCTTCTTCAATCATTGAATTAGGAATTTCATCAACTTTAGCATTATCAACTGCTAATTCAATTGCTGCATCTTGAATTGCTTCCTTAGCTGCAGCTTCTTTTGTTTCTTTAATTTGATCTTTTGTTTTTGCTTGTAATTCTTCAAGCGTATTAACTTCTTCATCAACATCTTTAGCAAATTCATCATCCATTTCTGGAAGTTCTTTGCCTTTGACTTCATGAACTTTAACAGCAAATACTGCTTCTTTACCACGTAAGTCTTCAGCTTGGTAATCTTCAGGGAATGTAACTTTTACGTCAACATCCTCTCCAGCTTTATGTCCTACCAATTGGTCTTCAAATCCAGGAATAAATGAATTTGAACCTAATTCAAGAGTATAATTTTCTGATTTTCCACCATCAAATGCAACGCCATCAACTTTACCTTCAAAATCAATGATAACAGTGTCGCCAGAAATAGCTGCTTCGTCTTCTTTAAGTACAAGTTCAGCTTGTTGTTGACGTTTTGCTTCTAAACTATCTTCTACGTCTTTTTTAGTTACTCGACGTGATTGTTTAGGAACAGTTAATCCTTTATAGTCACCTAATTCAACTTCTGGTTGAAGTGTAACTTTAGCTTTAAGGACCCATGTAGAATCTTTTTCTAAACTATCAATGTTAATATCAGGTTGATCAACGGGTGATACTTTAACTTCTTCAAGTGCCTTTTCGTATGCTTCTGGCAATAGAATGTTTAAAGCATCTTCGTATAATGATTCTTCACCATACATTCTGTTAAATACTTGACGTGAAACTTTTCCTTTACGGAATCCAGGAACAGTTAAATCTTTCTTAACTTTTAAGAAAGCTTTTTCCAATCCTTCTTTAATTTTATCAGTTTCAATTTCGAATGTTATTTCTCCATTGTTTTTACCTGTTTTTTCAAATTTTGCTGACATTGTTTTCCCTCCGGTAGAACAAAAATTTTATATTCGTACTATTTATATACTTGTCTATTTTACCGTATCATTACTAGATTGTAAATGGTTATAAAAAAAAATTCGAAAAGCAAAAGCTTTCCGAATTTCTTTTTTTAATTAATTAAAAATTAATCATCAATTTCTGAAACGACTCCGGCACCAACAGTACGGCCACCTTCACGAACAGTAAATTTAAGACCTTTTTCAATAGCAACTGGGGCGATTAATGATACTGTAAATGTAACGTTATCACCAGGCATAACCATTTCTACACCTTCTGGTAATTCAATAACACCAGTAACATCAGTTGTATGGAAGAAGAATTGAGGACGGTAGTTTGAGAAGAATGGAGTATGACGTCCACCTTCTTCCTTAGAAAGGATATAAACTTCGCCTTTGAATAATTTGTGAGTTTTGATTGAACCAGGTTGTGCAAGAACTTGTCCACGTTCGATTTGTTCGCGATCAACACCACGGAGTAAAGCACCAACGTTATCGCCGGCTTCACCTTCGTCAAGTGTTTTACGGAACATTTCGATACCTGTAACTGTTGTTTTAAGAACATCTTCATGTAAACCAACAATTTCAATATCGTCTCCGACTTTAACTGTACCACGATCGATACGACCTGAAGCAACAGTTCCACGACCAGTAATTGTAAATACATCTTCAACTGGCATTAAGAATGGTTGGTCTGTAGGACGAACTGGTGTTGGGATGTATGAATCAACAGTATCCATTAATAATTCAACTTGTTTTACAGCTTCTGGATCGCCTTCAAGGGCTTTAAGAGCTGAACCACGGATAACAGGAATATCATCGCCTGGGAAATCATATTCGCTTAATAATTCACGAACTTCCATTTCTACAAGGTCTAATAATTCTTCATCATCAACCAAATCAGTTTTGTTTAAGAACACGATAAGGTAATCAACACCAACTTGGCGAGCAAGTAAGATATGTTCACGTGTTTGAGGCATAGGGCCATCAGTTGCGGCTACAACTAAGATAGCACCATCCATTTGTGCAGCACCAGTGATCATGTTTTTAACGTAATCAGCATGTCCTGGAGCATCGATATGTGCGTAATGACGTGCAGCTGTTTCGTATTCAACATGGGCAGTATTGATAGTAATACCACGTTCACGTTCTTCAGGTGCAGCATCGATTGAAGCGAAATCTGCTGCTTCACCGAAACCGTTGTCTGATAATACTTTACTAATTGCAGCTGTTAAAGTTGTCTTCCCATGATCGACATGTCCAATAGTACCAATATTAACATGGGGTTTTGTTCGTTCGTAATGTTCTTTTGCCATGAATAAGAGCCTCCTAGTGTTTTTGTAAGAATAAAACAGTTTTAGAAAATCTAACCCTGATGATTCTTTGTTTTTATTATACTACTTCTTTATTTAATAACAAAATACATTATCATCAAATAAAGAAGAATCCTTAAAATATTATATAGACTGTTTAGAGTTTTGTAAATACCTATTTAAAGAATACTGAAACTTTTTATCTCGTCTTAAAATAACCTGGTTAAATCTACGCTCATACAACTAAATCTAAGTGAAATTTTGGATTCTTTATTAGAATATCATAGATTACTGTAAACGGCTAGCTTTACCTAATCATTAATTCATAATTTCAGTTAATTCTTTCGAAAGTAATGCATTTAATTCAACCATATACGTTAAATTTTCAGTCCTTTTAAAAGTGGATTCCATACCTAACTCACTTTTTACTAATTCAATCCATTCTTTCTCAATACCCAAAAAATCACTTGCAAAAGGATAAATCATCCCCAATTTTAAATTTAACATATGATTTAAAGAATTATTCATTTGTACATCAATAGTTCCCTCATCATTTTTTGTTAATTGATTAATTGTCAGTAATACAGGTTCATTTTCATTTGCAACTAATTTTTTTACGTCAATTTTTTTCTGAGTTCCATCAACCCATAAATAGTTTATTATTTCAATATTATTAGGTATCTTTTGTACCTCTTGCAATAGACTTGATTTTATAATTGGATGTACGTCTTTATCCATAAATATTTTTTGACAAGCATCTAAGAATTCATTTTTAGGTAGTACCAGTCCACTTTGAACAATTTGTTGCTGTCCAAAAAAGTCCACTGAACCTAAGTGTGCAAATTGACGTTCATTTTGTCTAAGTTGTTTATCGAATTTTTCACGGCATTCATTTTCAGCATCCAAAACTAGTGATGTGGCAAAAGGTTGCTCTTTAACCAATTGCCAAGCTCGAATAAATTTATTGTTTTTTAACAGTATATTTAAATAAACTGCAAATTGATCCCCACGTTTTAAGTAATCGCTATAAAATTCGTCAGCGATAATTAACGCTTCTTGAAATTGAGCATCCAAAACTAGAGAATTAACCAATAATTTATTATTTTTAAAACTACGATGACCATCATAATTTTTTGTGAATAATTGTGATGCTAGTTGATAATTTTTGTCACTTACAGCCTTTTTTGCTAACTGATAATTTTGTTTCTCTTGGTCGGGAAACGGAATAATTTCTGCCATAATATCCTCTATTTATTCTAAAAAAAGGGATAACAACATTTGTGTTATCCCTTTTTGATTATTTTTCGTTATTTTTTGTTTCCGCCGGTTTAACTTCTTTAGACTTTGTTGATTTTCTATGATACTGATTAATTTCCATAATAACAGGTAAAATAACTGGACGTCGTTTTGTTTGTTCATATAGGAAATGACTCATTTTTTCACGAACATCTTGTTTTAAATGTCCCCAATCAAATTCTTTATTGTTCAAATTATCTTGTACTGTTTCTGACACAATTTCAGCACTCTTTTCAATTAAATCAAGGCTCGTTTTTGTATAAACAAATCCTCTTGATGTAATTTTAGGCTTGTTTATGATTTTTTTCTTTTTACGATCAATTGTGACGACTGCAATAAAAATACCATCTTCAGAAAGTATTTTACGATCTCTCAGTACAATATTTCCAATATCACCAACACCAATACCATCAATCATGGTATTTCCTGCTTCAACTTGCGATCCTAAATTCATTTTTCCTTCAGAATAACTTAAAACATCACCCTTACCAGTAATAAAGATATGATCATATGGCATTCCTAATGTATGTGCTAAATCAGCATGTGCCGCAAGTAATCGATATTCACCTTGAATTGGAACCAGGTATTTTGGTTTCATTAAATTGATCATTAGTTGTAAATCATTTTGACCAGCATGACCTGAAGAATTTAATTCATCAGAAATTGCTTTCACATCAGCTCCTGCTCGGTAAATGAGATCTCTTGTCTTTGCCACATTAGTTTCCATAGCTTTTGACGTTGTTGTCGTAATGAAAACAAGATCTCCTTCATGAATATTAACAGTTGAATGTTGATTTAAAGCCATTCGCTGTAATGATTTTAAAGGTTCACCCATTTTACCTGTTTCCAATATAATTAGTTGATCATCGTCATATTTGCTAATATCACTCATTGGAACAATTAAATTTTCATCAGGAAGAACTAATTTCTTCAAATCCATAGCTGTTTTAACGATTTTTTCAACATCGTGTCCTGTTAATATAACCTTTCGATGACTTTCCTTTGCAGCATTTAGTATCTGTTGTACTCGTAATATATTTGATGCCACACAGGCAACAATAATACGACCTTTTTGATATTCAAATGTTTCATTAATGTATTCGTCAATTGCACTTTCATTGACTGTTGGGAATGGGTTCTCAGCATTAGCTGAATCACTTAATAACGCTAAAACACCATTCTTACCAATCTCAGCTAAACGTCCAAAATCTGTTTGGTAAACTGGTGCCGCAGCTTGATCGAACTTAAAATCACCTGTATAAACAATCTGCCCTTCATCAGTACCTAAAACGATTCCTAATGATTCAGGAATTGAATGGGTCGTTTTAAAGAATGAAATTGTCGTTTTACCAAAATCAATCTCAGTCTGATCATTAACAACGTGAAAATCAGAAAATTTACTTGCCTTAGGATCATTTTCAATATTAATTTTTGCTAATGCAATTGTTAATTCTGATCCAAAAACAGGCACATCAAATTCACTCACAAAGTATGGTAATGCACCAATTGCATCTGCATGCCCATGTGTTAAGAAAACACCTACAATTCGTTCTTTATTTTCTCTCAAATAACTAAAATCAGGAATTACAATATCAATCCCTAATAAGCCATTTTCTGGATACATTAATCCAGAATCAAAAATAAATAGATCATCATCCACTTCAACGACATACATATTTTTACCATTTTCTCGAACGCCACCAAGTGGAATTATTTTAACTTTACTCATTACTTCACCTCTTACATATTTTATATTTTTAGTATTTTCACTAGTTGATTTATTTCATTGTCAGTTAATGCCTCTATTGGTAAACGACACCCACCTACTAAGATACCCTTGTAATTTAAAGCTGCTTTAGCTGGTCCAGGAGATGGAAGAGAAAAAAGTGCAGCCATTTTTGGCGTCAACTCTCTTTGAATATCTCCTGCAAGCTTAATATTTCCATCTTGTACAGCTTGATACATTTTAGTCATTTCAATACCAAATATATGGCTTGCAACAGAAATAACACCACTTGCTCCTAAGATTTTTGCAGTCAAACTATCCGTATCTTCACCAGTATACACCAAGAAATCATCTGGCGTTTGTTCAACAATACGACTTAAATTTTCACTACCTGTACAATCTTTAATACCAATAATATGATTATTATTAGATAACTTAACAATTGTTTCAACAGTCATAGTTACGCCTGTACGACCCGGAATATTATAAATGAAAATAGGCAATTTCGAAGCATTTGCAACTGCTTCAAAATGAGCAATCATACCTTTTTGATTAGGCTTATTATAGTATGGCACAACAACTAAAGCTGCGTCCACACCAGTAATAGCGGCTACCTCATTGGTAAAATCAATTGTCTCCATAGTATTATTTGATCCTGTACCAGCCATAATTGGAACTCTACCATTAACTATTGCCACTGTTTTTTTAATCAAATTTAATTTTTCAGAATGATTCAACGTAGGCGATTCGCCCGTAGTACCATTAACCAGGATACCTTTTGAACCTGTTAAAATTAAATGTTCAATTAATTTAATTAAGCGATCTTCATCCACTTGATTCTGATCATTAAATGGTGTGACCATAGCTGTCATTATATCTACATTTTCAAACATTCGCTTAATTCACTCCTTTCTTTTTACTTTGGAACTCTTAATAAATCTAATTCATGCAATTTTTCAGCAATTTGAACTGAATTCCATGCAGCACCTTTTAACAAATTATCCGAAACGACCCATAATTGGAAGGCATTATCCTGTTCTAAATCAGCTCTAACACGACCAACAAATGTATCTTTCTTACCAGTGGCATTAATTGCTTGTGGATATATCTGTTGTTCCGGATTATCTTGTAAAACCACACCGGGTGCATCTGCAAGAATATTTTGAATTTGTTTAACAGAAGCATCATGACTTTCAACTTCAAACCAAACAGATTCCGAATGGCTAACAACAACTGGTACACGTACACATGTTGCAGTAACTTGAATATCTTGATTAGACATTATTTTCTTCGTTTCATGAATCATTTTCCATTCTTCATGTGTATAACCTGTGTCTTCAAAAACATCAATTTGTGGTAGTGGATTAAATGCAATTGGATAATGCTTTTTATCACCAGAAGCTGGTAAAATCTTTGCTTCCATCTCTTCGCCATCAAGATAAGCTTGTGTTTCATCTTTTAATTCTTGAATAGCTAAGTTTCCAGCACCACTAACAGCTTGCATTGTTGTAACAACAACCTTCTTTAAACCGTAATTTTTACGAATTGGTTCTAGTGCAACTACCATTTGGATAGTTGAACAATTTGGGTTAGCAATTAGTCCTTTGTGTTCATAAAGTGCCTGTTCATTAACTTCAGGAACTACTAGTGGGACATCAGGATCCATTCTAAACGCACTAGTGTTGTCTACAACAACTGCACCACGTTTAATTGCTTCAGGTGCAAACTTTTTAGATACACTACCGCCAGCAGAAAATAGAGCCAAATCAACATTCTCAAAAGAATCAGATGTTGTTTCTTCTACGATAACATCCTGACCTTTAAATTTTAATACTTGTCCTGCAGAACGTTTAGATGCCAAATATTTAATACTATTGATGGGTAAACTTGTTTCTTCTAGCATTTGAATCATTCGTGTTCCAACAGCGCCTGTAGCACCGACAACCGCAACTCTATATCCGTCCATTGAAAAAAACCTTCTTTTTCTTTATTTGAATCTCAATTATACCATAAAATTTATGAACGTTTTACATTTAACTCACTTATAGTAGACATATCTTAAATTTTAAAAATAAAAAAAGCAAAACTCTTATTAAGAGTTTTGCTTTTAGTTTTAACGACGAAGACCTAAGCGTTGGATCAATTCACGGTAACGTTGAATATCTTTGTTACGTAAATATGCTAAAAGGTTACGACGATGTCCGATTTTCTTCATCAAACCACGTTGTGAAGCGAAATCTTTTTTATGAACGCCGATATGTGCATTCAATTCAACGATATCTGCAGTAAGTACAGCGATTTGTACTTCAGCAGAACCTGTATCGCCTTCTTGACGAGCATATTCGTTCATAATTTCTGTTTTCTTTTCATTTGTAATTGCCATTAGTGTTTCCCACCTTTCTGAATCTAAATGCCTAAAACCGAGTAAGTCGTCGGTGAGACGTCAACAAACTAAGTTAAAGGTTACTTGGAACAAATCTAACCTTACTAAAATTTAGAGTATATTGCAAGTTTTTTATAACTTCTCTTATCTAATTATTACTATCAAGTAAAAATCCTTTACAAGTTTTCATTGCATTAACTAATTTGGTTAGGTATAATAATGGTTGTTGAAATATTTGTTGAGAACCAATAAGGTGATCATGATAAGTGGAGGTGACTTAAATGCCAATTATTCAATCTGCAATTAAACGTGTAAAAACGAATGAAAAAGCAAACGTTAAAAATGCTGCTCAATTAAGCACAATGCGTACTGCTGTAAAGAAGTTTGAACAAGCTAAGACTGCTGGTGCCGATAATGTAGATGCTTTATACAAAGCTGCTATTACTGCAATCGACAAAGCACATTCTAAAGGTTTGATCAAAGAAAACAAAGCTGCTCGTGATAAGTCTCGTATGGCTGCTCGTTACGCTAAATAAGTTTTCAGAAAAATACCCAGTAGATTAATAATCTACTGGGTATTTTTTATTTTATACATCTATACGATTAATTTGAAGCATAAATAATGAGAATAATCCTTCTTGATCTTGTTGTGTCGTCTTCATTGCTTTTTCTAAATCAATTAACGCTAAATAAATTTTCCTCAAATCACTTCTATTAAATTTCTTTATCTTTTGAAGTGCCAACTTAATTCGATAAGGATGCACTTTTAAAACACTAGCTAAATCTCCTTGTGAGTAACCTTTATCTTGCAAAATTTTCACTTGTAATAATAATCTAAATTGTCCCAATAATATTGCATTTATCTTAATTGGCTCTTCATTTTGTAAAATTAAATCATGATACAACGTTACTGATTTTTCAATATTATTTGAAATAACAACATCTACTAAATCAAATATATTTTGTTCTAAAGTTTTAGAAACTAAATTTTCAACAGATGATAATGTAATTCGGTGGGTTTCAAAATTATACAAAAATAACTTTGGCAATTCATTCATGATTGTTGATAATTCTGTATTGGTTCTTTCTAGAAATAATTCCAAAGCGTTTTCATCTATTTCAAATGATTTGTTAGCCATCTCTTGGGCTATAAACTGTCGCGTTGCACGCTCATTTAACGGTTGATTATCAATAACTAGACTAAATTTTTTAAGCATCTTACTAATCTTTTTACGACCATCTAATTCTTTATAAGGCGCAAATATAACTACAATACTTGTTGGTTCCGGATGAGCTAAATAAGATAAAAGACCATCAATATCGTGTTCAATTTTTCTTTTTTTAGTGTCTGACGTTAGAAAAAAAGGATTTTGAATAAAAATTAAGCGCTTATCACCAAAAAAAGGAACAGACATCGCATCATCTAATGCTTTAGCCAACGGAACCTCCTCCATATCATATTTACCTAAATTCATCGTTCTCTCTTCTTCAGGTATCAACTCAGTAAATGCTTTTTTTACATCTTCCATTAAATAAGTCTCATTACCTAAGACAAGATTTACTGGCTTCACATTTTCAAGAGATAACGTTGAAATTATTGCCTGTGAATTCATATTTATCAGCTCTTTTCATTGTTAAAAACTTCTAATTTTTCTTTATAATTTTGAAACTTGCTGATTCTTATCATACCATGCTCTGCTGTACTAACAAACGGTATTCGATATTTTTTCAAAGTATCTAATGTTTCTTGATGTGGGTGGCCATATCTATTATTCTTACCAGCAGAAATCACCGCTAACTTCGGTTTTATTTGATCAATAAATATTGGATCAGTCGCAGTTTTACTGCCATGATGACCTGTTTTAAGAATTGATATTTGTAAATTGGGATATTTTTGAATAACCTTTTTTTCACCAGCTCGGTCCAAATCGCCAGTAATAAGATAGCTATATTTCCCGATTGTTCCAAATAAAACAAGAGAATCTTCGTTTTTTCCTATACCTTGATTAAAAGGATGTAGAATCATCAATTCAGCATCCTGTTTTTTACTATTATCTGTCATAGGTATCACCATTTTAGGCGGTCGAGTAGATTCTATTTTTTTAATGAATTGTGGCAGTTGTTCCATTCCAGATGGAACAATCATTCTATCGACGTCTATTTTGGTTAATATAGACGGAAAATTACCTATATGATCTGCATCTTGATGCGTCAAATATAAATAGTCTATATGACTGATTCCTTTGCTTAATAAATAATTAGTAATAATTTTTTCACCAGAAGTTTGATACTCCTTTCTAGTTCGCCAGCTATCCATCTTAAAATGAACTTTACCGCCTGTATCTACTAATGTAATTTGCCTATTAAACGGCTTTCTTATCAATGTTGAATCCCCTTGACCAATGTCAAAAAAAACGACTTCTTGCCGAATTGGAAAATGGATCCATAGAAATACCATAACATAGAAACTAACTAATATTGCCCATCTTTTAATACACGAAGGATGTAAAAAACATGTTAAGGTGCACATGAAAAATAGCATGCACATATTTAAACTGGGTTTACCAAACGTTATCGTTAATGGTAAACGTGCTAGTTCATCAAAAAAATAAATAAACGTTTTTAATACAGTATTTATCCCATCCATAACAACCTTAAAATGAATCCCAACCATTCCTCCAAAAATTACAATTGGTAGGATTAAGAATTCAAAAATAGGAATAATAAAAATACTAAGTACAATTGATAGAACATTCCACTGATAAACGTTGAAAAAAATAAATGGCAAACTAAATAAGTTTAGCCAAATACCTGATTCAAAAGTACCTTTATTCTCCATAAAGATTAGTAGTAATGACATTAGATAGCTCAACTGACCGCCAAATGTGAACAGTACTTGTGGTTCAATCACCAATCCTATTAACAAAGCGAAACACCAAACCGTAATCCCTTGGACAGGTTTATCAATTAGTTCACAAATAAGTTGAACCATACACATAAAAATTGCACGTCGTAAACTACTAGATTCCCCTGCAATAACTAAATAGCATGGAAGTAAAAAAAGTAATCCTTTGGCTACTGTCTCACGTGGGATTAATAGTCTATTTCCTAACGTTCTTATTAACATCACAAAATAATATACATGTAAACCCGATAAACAGAATAAATGAATTAATCCTAATTGTCTTATAGAGGCTAAATCCTGATTGAATTCCTGAGTCTTATCACCAATTACCAAAGCATTCAAAAATTTATCTAACGGATTGGATAAAGAATTAAAATAACTTTTTAATTCTGCTCGTAATTCATGTAACTTACTTATCACGGATTCAAGCGATAAATTCATGACATTTTTTTCACTATTATTAACTTTTATAATAGTCATACTATTGTAAATTGATTTAGTTCGCATAAAACTTTGATAATCAAACTCGTTTTCATTTGTCGCTGATTTAATTTTTTGTAGCTTAGCATCAACGTTTATAATTTTAGTGTGTTTATTATGTTTAATCTTATTGAGTTCATTTTGTGACTTACAGTTATAAAATCCTCGAATTTTTTGTGAATTAGAAATTATTTGTCCATCAAAACTAACCAAATCACCATTGATTGAATAATCATCAGGGTAAATTTTCACATTAACATTTTGTACCTCTTTTTCAACTACAACTTGCTTCTGGCTTTCCTTCGCATTACTGTAAAAATAAATACCAAAAATTAAAATACAGACACAACAAATATAAAAAGTTATCGAACGTTTTAACGTAATAATTCGTATAAAAATAACGATAGCGAAAATAATCCAAATAGGATTGTAATTTACAACATATAAACTTGTTATTCCAATAACTAACGTCGCAAAAAATAGATCAACTGCTTCAACTGATTTTATTCTGAAAATATTTTATTCAGAACAATTTCTTCAATATAATTTTTATCAACTTTTACTTGCTCAAAAATAACATTATTTCTTTCTAATAGTGATATGGCATAATCATCATTATGATAATTACGTAAATAATATATTTTTTTCACGCCGGATTGAAGTAGCATTTTTGTACACTGTAAACAAGGAAAATCTGTCACATAAATTTCTGAATTATCTGTCGCTGAGCCAAACTTTGCACACTGTAAAACTGCATTCATTTCTGCATGAATCGTTCGTACACAATGTCCGTCTACAAGGTAGCAACCTTCATCTATACAATGTACATCCCCTGAAACAGCGCCGTTATATCCGCCTGCAATAATCCGTTTATCTCTAACAAGTATCGCACCAACAGATAATCTTTCACATGTACTTCTTAATGATAGTAATGCAGCTTGCGTCATAAAATATTGATCCCAAGGAATTCTATTATCAGGCATTTAGGTATTTCCTTCTTTCATTTTTTTATAGTATATCAAAAATAAATCTTTAAAAAAAGTTAGACCGCTAATGAGTCCTTTAGACTTTCATATGTTTTATCACCGATGCCGCCAACTTCTTTTAATTCATCCGTAGTTTTAAACGATTGATGTTCTTCTCTATATTGTAAAATTTGTTCTGCTTTTTTTGGTCCAATTCCAGTCAACCCTTGCAGTTGTTCTTTCGTTGCGGTGTTTAAATTAACCGTTGATTCATCATTCGATTTATCCTGAGTTCCTGTAGTAGACCCTGCATCCATAACAGAAGATCCTTGGGCAGTAGTAGCTGCTACTTTATTTTCTTTTACTTCCCCTTTTGCCGGAACATATATAACCATCTCATCTGTTACTTTTTGAGCTAAATTAATCTGTTTCTGATCAGCGTTAGATAAAAATCCCTCAGCTAAATCGATTACCTGACTAATTCTCATTCCTGTTTTCATTGTGTATATACCTGGTTTTTTTATATTTCCTTTGATATCCACAACGATTTTCCCACCATTTGAGGTTTCTAAATGGCTTGATATATTTTTTTCCGAGCTAGACGACGTACTAGTAATACTATTAACTAACATATCATCTGTTTTGCTACTTTTATGTTGTGTAACTATTGAAAAAATGGTCAATGCTATTACAGATACCACACAAATAATGATAATTTTTCGATATTCAATTCAAATTTTTTTTATTTGATCCATCTTATCCACCTCCCTCTTATATTTAAATACGCAAAAAAACGAATTTCATTTAAAATGAAATTCGTTTTTTTCCTTAAATCATTATCACGTATTTTAATGATGATTCATTTTATTTAAGTTAATCTTCCTTACTAATTACTTCATGACATTTTTTAATCATAGCTACTTTTATATGATTAGGTACCATATTTGAAATATCTCCATCAAATTTAAATATTTCTTTCATTAAACTTGAGGAAATATGTGCGTATTTAGGATTAGCAAGCATCAATACAGTTTCCACTGTTTCATCTAACTCTTTGTTCATCAATGCAATATCTTTTTCATATTCAAAATCCCTATTATTTCTAACACTACGAATAATTATTTTAGCATCTAATTGGTGCATTAAGTTAATCGTTAAATCTGATTCAACACTAACTACTTCTACATTTGCTAATGAAAAGGTAGCTTCACTAATCAAATCTACCTTTTCATCAGCTGTAAACAATGACTTCTTTTTAGTATTAGTCATAACTGCGACAATAACTTTATCAAAAATTTGGCTTGATCGAACAATAATATCTAAGTGTCCATTAGTTAATGGATCGAAACTTCCCGGAAAAACTGCATTCATTTTAGTTCTCCTTTTGATAAATCGTTACCTGTGTAATTCCATAATTTTGTCTCCTAAATAGCCTGAATCCAGAAATATCATCAGGTAAGTTAGCATATTGATCTGTTTCACAAATAATTAAAGCTTGATTATTTAACAACTCGCTGCTATCTATTTTTTTTATCGTATCAATTATTTCTTGGGTCTTATAAGGTGGGTCTAAAAAAACAAGATCAAATGTTTCTTTACCTTTTAATAGTCCAATTGCTTTATCGGCATCTTGCTTATAGACCGTAAACTTATCTTCTTCCTTTGTGATAGCAATATTATCATTAATTGTTTTAATTGCTTGATACTGTCTATCAATTAGAAAAGCATGCGAGATTCCTCTAGAAACAGCTTCGATACTTAACCCTCCGCTACCTGCAAATAAATCTAACGATTTACCGCCATCAAAATAAGGACCAATAATATTAAACACTGATTCCTTAACTTTATCCGTTGTAGGTCTTGTTGCCATACCCGGAACTGCTTTTAATTTTCTTCCGCCATATTCACCTGAAATTATTCTCATATACTTTACTCACTTTTATTTTTAAATTTTTCTTGATCTTCATCTGTTAATTTAAATGCTTTTTCACCCATTCGAGACCCAAAGTCCATATCAATATCAGGGCGATGCGATACTTCTGTCTTTTTAACAAATTTTAAATTTTGAATTTTCTTAATCGTCTCGGGTAGGTCTTCTTGATTCATATAAATGACAACATATTTCATTTTTTTTGAAATATATTGAATAATACCGAATCGTTTCAACTGCTTAATTTGCTTCATATGGTATAAAAACACAATGACACCTTGTCTTTTTTGTATAACTAACTTAGTCCCATTTTCTTCGTCAAGCATTTGATTATGACCCCCTTTTTATTTATTATTTAGTAATTCCTTTTTTCTTAAAGCTGATATATTTAAAACTAAGCCTACACAGAAACTCAAGATAAGCATACTTGATCCGCCATAACTAAGAAATGGAAATGTTACACCTGTTATTGGTAAAACACCTGATATACCACCAACATTAAATACAGTCTGCACTGTCATAAACGTCGCAATTCCATAACAACAAAGTGAATGGAAAGTTTCTTTACTTTTAGAACCAATAAAGATAATTCGTCCAATCATACTGAAAAGTAATATTAAAATAAAAAATACCATCAATAATCCAAGTTCTTCACCTGTAATTGCTAATATAAAATCAGTATACGGTTCTGGTAGATAGCCTCGTTTTTGGATGCTATTTCCTAGTCCTGCACCAAAAATACCACCATTACTTAATGCATAATATGAATTTACCAGCTGTTGTCCAGTTGATTGCTGATATTTAAACGGATCATTGAATCCACTAAATCTTTTAGCCATATATGCTAATGGACCACCAGAATCTGGAGAAACAGATTTTAATTTTGATAATAATATCATTAAAGTACCCATGCCACCAACAGAAATTAAAGAAGTTATTCCAATTGAATACCCACTAGCCAAAATAATGATTAATACTGCACTAAAATTAATAATAAACCCACCCACATCTGGTTCAACCAAAATTAAAATGAGTGGTAAGGCTACTGCAATCGCATAGATAAAACGACGTTTATTTCTACCCTCATAACTTAATTCTTTATTTTCACGGAATGCAACTTGTTGCGCCATAAACAAGACTAAAAAAATCTTGCTGATTTCTGCGGGCTGAATGTTAAAAGAGCCAAAGTTAATCCATCCTGCTGCACCATTAACTGTTTTACCGCTAAGTACTACGTATAAAAGTAGCAGAATGGACACTGCACCAAATAATATTATAAATCCAGAACTTTTAAAAAAATTAACCTTCATTGAATATATAAGGAAAGCAACTAGCAATCCTAAAATGGCAAAAAGCAATTGTTTTTTTAAATATGTCGTTGGATCGCCACCCGCCATTTGAACCTTATATGAACTAGCAGAATAAACCATGACCACACCAATTCCGGATAATATGATATACGGTATAAAAATAAAATAATCAAGATATTGTAATTTTTGTGTTATTCTTTTTAAAATTTGCATTTTTAATCCAACTTATTTCTTCATTTTTTCAAATTTAGTACTAAAGTGTCTATTCGAAGTTACTTCAAGATTCTTTATCTGCTTCTTTTCAGTTTTTTCTTCAAACAGAGCACACTCCAACACAAAATCTACTTCACGAGAAAAACGAACAATTAAGTATCAACTACTTCTTAAAATGTAACATAACCAAGCTAGTAAAATGTATTTCGCTGTTTCCAGATAAATTTATTTATTTTATCTACATTTTCTTGCAAAGTGACCATCACATTTTCTTTAGAAATGTTGTTTTTCATCGATTTTATTCTCTCGTGACTCCTAATAGTATACCATATTACTATTTATCATGATTAAAAAAAAGAGTTGAAAATGAACTTAATCATTTTCAACTCTTTTTAAATTAACCTTTTTTTGAATCTGTTTTATGTTGTTTTTGAGCTTTTTCACGCATATTTGTATCTAAGATACGTTTACGTAAGCGTAAATTATTTGGTGTGATTTCTAATAATTCATCCGTGTTCAAGAATTCCAATGATTCTTCAAGAGTAAGAATAGTTGGTTTCTTGATTGAGGCTGTTTGATCTTTATTAGAAGAACGAACATTACTCATAGCTTTTCCTTTAGTAATATTTACAGAAATATCACGTTCACGGCTACTTTGTCCAACAACCATTCCTTCATAAATATCAGTAGTAGGTGTTACATAAATTGTTCCACGTTCTTCAATACTCATAATTGAATATGTTGTAGCTTTTCCTGAATTAATAGAAACTAATGCGCCATTACGACGACCAGGTTCCCAGTTACGGATAACTGGTTTGTATTCAGAGAAAGTATGATTTAAGATACCGTATCCACGAGTCATTGAAAGGAATTGTGAATCATATCCAATTAAACCACGAGTAGGAGCTGAGAAAGTTAAACGAGTTTGGCCGTTATTACCGGTCTCCATGTTAATCATTTCACCCTTACGTTGAGCCATTGTATCAATAACACCACCAGAATATTCATCAGGTGTATCGATTTGGACGCTTTCAAATGGTTCTTGCATCTTGCCTTCGAATTCACGGTAGATAACTTCTGGACGTGAAACTTGAATTTCATAGTCTTCGCGACGTAAAGTTTCAATTAAGATTGATAAATGTAATTCTCCACGACCTGAAACAACCCAAGCATCTGGAGAATCTGTATCTTCAATTTTCAATGAAACATCAGTATGCAATTGTAATTTAAGACGATCTTCCATCTTTCGAGCAGTAATGTTTTTACCATCTTGTCCAACAAATGGTGAATCATTCGTTCTGAATGTCATTTG
Organism: Dellaglioa sp. CoH-55-MRSF-6; assembly: GCF_056782215.1. The sequence continues at coordinate 118,788 of NZ_JBXAYJ010000004.1, read as the reverse complement.
TAGTGTAGGTGGATCAATACGCATTAATGGTAATGCTTCTTGATGATCACTTGGTGTTACAGTTTCACCAACGAAGATGTCATCCATCCCTGAAACTGCAATTAAATCACCGGCTTTAGCTTCATTAATTTCAACACGATCTAAACCGAAGAAACCAAAAAGTTTTGAAACACGGAAGTTTTGAACTGAGCCGTCAAGTTTAATAACAGAAACTTGATCACCAACAGCAATTTTTCCACGGAACACACGACCAATACCAACACGACCAACATATTCATTATAATCCAACATTGAAACTTGGAATTGTAATGGTTCGTCACTGTTATCAACTGGTGCAGGAATTGTATTTATAATTGTTTCAAAAACGTCATCCATAGAATGTTTTTGAGTTTCGATATCTGGATCCATACTTGATGTACCATTGTATGCACTAGCATAAATAACAGGGAAATCAAGTTGTGCTTCATCAGCACCTAATTCAATAAACAAATCAAGAACTTCATCAACAACTTCTTGTGGACGAGCACCCATACGATCAATTTTGTTAATAACAACGATTGGTACTAATTGTTGTTCTAAAGCTTTTTTCAAAACAAAACGTGTTTGAGGCATTGTTCCTTCAAAAGCATCAACGACAAGTAAAACACCATCAACCATTTTCATGATACGTTCTACTTCACCACCGAAATCGGCATGTCCAGGTGTATCTAAAATGTTAATTTGTTTGTCGCCAACTCTAACAGCAGTATTTTTTGATAAAATTGTAATACCACGTTCTTTTTCAATATCATTTGTATCCATGGCACGGTCACTAATTTCTGAATGGCCATCCAATGTATCTGATTGTTTTAATAATTCATTAACTAATGTCGTCTTACCGTGATCGACATGGGCGATAATCGCAATGTTACGAATGTCATCTCTTGTTTTCAAGTTTGTTCTTCCTTTCGTTGGAGCCTTAATATTTTTACGAATAATAACTACAGTTCACTATTATAGCAGACAATTAACACACTTACTAAAAGTTTTCATACTTTTTCATAAATAAATCGCATAAAAAAACTGCGACTTGTTAGTCACAGCCACAACGCGATTCTACTAAAAACTATTTAGTAGTTTTAAAATGTCCTCTTGTGCGTTTTCCGTTGCTATTAATACATCTGCTGATTGTAACATATCGAGCTCTAACCCGTCAATTGTTTTCACGGTGATACCAAGAGTTTCCGCCAATATTTTACCGGCTGCAAAATCCCATGGTTTTAAGTGAGAAACATAACCAATTTCTTGTCCACGTAATATGTGAACAAACTCAATACCGGCACTTCCATAAACCCTAGCACCTGAACTATGTTGAACAATTGATTGTAAATGCTTATAGTCCATCATTAACATAGGTGAGCTACAACCTAGCAAGCCATCCTTAAGTGCTATATTTTCAGGCTTTTCAAGTTTTTTATCGTTGGCAAAGACGCCCCTATCTGGCCCACCAGAATATAAAACATTATTCATTACATCCATAATGAATCCCAATTTTCCAATACCGTTTTCATAAATACCAATCATAATCGCGAAATGATCTTTCTGTTTGACAAAATTCATTGTGCCATCAATTGGATCAACAATCCAAACAGTACCATCTAAATTTGTTACATCATCCCCAAAACCTTCTTCACCTAAAATTTTGGCTTTCGGATCAAAGGTACGAATTTTGTTTACTAAAAATTTTTCAGTCTGTTTATCCATATTAGTTACAAGATCAACTCGACTACTTTTTGTTTCAACAGACAATGGATTTCCAAATGCATGAATAATATTTTCACGTGCCTCTGTCAGCCAACTTTTAACCTGATAATTAACCTCATCAATATTCAAATCATAACCTCCCTATTGGTTAATTTTAATAACGTCCCTTGTACTCTCTCTTGCAAATTTCATTGTACGATAAATACTAAAACCTGATTCATCTTCGTACGATCTGCCTATTTGTTTTTCCTCCATTTTGGAAGGAACAATTTTTTTAAACTCACGATAATTATAAAGCAATTCTTCTCGATCAATACCTGTAGAATTTGCTAATTCTATTGCTTTATAGAATTCACTGACAGAGATAATTTCTTCAGTAGTCCAATGTGCTTCTAATGGGTAATCAATTTTATTATTCATAATTTAGTGTGTTAAACTCCCTTTATTTTTACTTTATTTAATTATTGAATTAATTTTCAACTAATACTTTCAATATACTTGAAAGTAATTACTATGTTTCATTTTACAGCAATCCATTAAAAACTAAAAGAAATGAAACATAACTATTAATTTTCAAATGGCCTACAGATATGATTATTTTATGCTACAATGTACCGTAGAATATTAATTTGGAGGTACTATTTTGATTAAAATAACAATGAAAAATATCATTCGTGAAGGTAATCCAATTTTACGAAATCGTTCAAGCGAAATGACTTTTCCGCTTTCAGATGATGATAAACAACTCGCACATGATTTAATGGAATTTTTAGAGAATAGTCAAAATGAAGAAATAGCTGAAAAATATCATCTACGCGCAGGTGTTGGCTTAGCAGCTCCGCAATTAGCAATTTCTAAACGAATGACTGCTGTCTTAATCCCTGGCCCAGAAGGTGAAGAGCCCACACTTAAACAAGTGTTAATTAATCCTACTATTTTAAGTCAGTCAGTTCAAGTTGCTGCACTTTCAGAAGGTGAAGGTTGCTTATCAGTTGATAGAGATGTCCCTGGATATGTGCCAAGAGCTGATCGGATTACACTTCGTTACTTTGATATCGAAGGTACACAACATAAAATCCGCTTGAAAAATTATGAAGCAATTGTAGTCCAACATGAAATTGATCATTTAAATGGTATATTATTCTTTGATCATATTAATACTGACAAACCATTTGCTATACCGAACGATGCTATTATGCTTGAATAAATAACTAAAGAGTTTCTCCAATAATTAATTTATTGAAGAAACTCTTTTTATTTCACTTTAAACATACTGTTTGAACTATACCTTTTTTAAATCTTTAGTATACATAATTGTCTCAACATTAACCAAATGTGCTACCTCTAAATGTAAAATACCGTCTAAATACCAAAGATCTGTTACTTCAAATGCCGATTTTGCTTCGACACTTTTTTTAACCAGGTTCATCATTTCAAATTCTTCAAATAAATTGAAAAAAATGTTTCTTATTTTCCCGATATTCTCTTCTGAAGGAGACTTCATCTGAAATTGATACTCAAATACCATGACCCTCTTACCCCAAACCTTTGAAACAATTTCTGTAACCCTTAGTATTTCAGAATTAATACCATATTCATTACCATGTAGTCTATTTAAAGCAAATTCAACCGCATTATCTGTAATAAGTTTGCTTTTATTTTTAAGAATAGTAATCTGTCTATTTCTTTTCAGACGGTTATAATTTAAAATTATGATGATCATTAAAACCACTACAGTCACTATTTTAACTACCAACCACATTTATAAAACACCACTCTTCCTTATACGATAACTTTTCATAATTATAACATGTCTGTTAAATTTTATCCTTTATAAGTCTATTCAAATCGGTCTATTCTATACTTAAATAATAATATATGATAAAATATAAATTATATGTTGTGCAGACAACCCCCAGTTCGGTTTCTAATTTCCATTTCAAATCATTTTAACCAAAATGATATCAATTTAATTTAAAGGAGTTTTACAAATGATTTTTAAAGTTTATTATCAAGAAACACAAGATAGAAATCCACAAAGAGAAGAAACAAAATCACTTTTCCTTGAAGCAAGTTCTGAAATTGAAGCTCAAAGTATTGTTGGTCACCAAACAACACATAACATTGAATTCATTGAAACATTATCAGATAAAGCTTTAGCATATGAAAAGGAAAACCCTACATTTAAAATGACGGAGTTTTCTGAATGAAAAAGATAAATGTTAAAAATAACGAGACTGGTGTTTTTGCAGTCGGCGGATTAGGTGAAATTGGTAAAAATATGTACGGCATCCAGTTTCAAGATGAAATTATCGTCGTCGATGCAGGAATCAAGTTTCCGGAAGATGAGTTATTAGGAATTGATTACGTTATTCCTGATTTTCAATACTTAGTTGCCAATCAACAAAAAATTAAAGCATTAGTTATCACCCATGGTCATGAAGATCATATTGGTGGTATTCCCTATTTATTAAAACAAATTAATGTCCCAATTTATGCTGGACCATTGGCTTCAGCATTAATCAAAGGAAAATTAGAAGAACACGGGTTACTTGCCACAACAGAAATGCATGAAATTGAAGAAGATACTGTTCTTAAATTCAGAAAAACGAGTGTGTCGTTCTTTAGAACAACTCATTCAATTCCTGATACTTTAGGTGTCGCAATCAAAACGCCATCTGGTAACATTGTAGTCACTGGGGACTACAAATTTGATCTAACACCTGTTACTAATCAGCCGCCCAACCTTCAAAGAATGGCTCAACTTGGTGCTGATGGTGTACTTTGTCTACTATCTGATAGTACAAATGCAGAAATTCCTAATTTTACAAAATCAGAAAGATTCGTTGGTAAATCAATTCGACGAATTTTTGAAAAAGGTGAAGGCCGCATTATCTTTGCTACTTTTGCTTCAAATATTTCCCGAGTACAACAAGCTGCTGAAGCTGCTGTTGCCAAAGGCCGTAAAATCGCTGTCTTTGGACGTAGTATGGAGGCAGCAATTGTTAACGGACGTGAATTAGGATACTTAAATATTCCAGATGATGCCTTAATTGATGCACGTGATATTAATTCATTACCCGCAAATGAAATTTTAATTTTATGTACGGGATCACAAGGTGAACCAATGGCAGCTCTTAGCCGTATCGCTAATGGGACTCATCGTCAGGTTTCTATTCAACCTGGTGATACTGTTGTTTTCTCAAGTTCTCCAATTCCTGGTAACACAATCAGTGTAAACCACGTTATTAATGAACTTTCAGAAGCTGGAGCAACTGTTGTCCATGGTAAAGTAAATAATATTCATACTTCTGGTCATGGTGGCCAAGAAGAACAAAAATTAATGCTCAGTTTGATGAAACCTAAGTATTTCGTCCCTGTCCATGGTGAATATAGAATGCTTAAAATTCATACTGGATTAGCTGAACAAATTGGCGTTCCAAGAGAGAATAGCTTTATTATGGAAAATGGTGATGTCTTAGCTCTAACTAGTGATTCTGCTCGAATTGCTGGTCATTTTGAAGCTGATGATATTTATGTCGATGGTTCAGGAATTGGTGATATCGGTAGCGCTGTCCTAAATGATCGACAAGTCCTTTCTGAAGAAGGCCTTGTTGTTGTCGTTGCAACGATTGACATGAAAAAACATGAAATTCAAGCAGGACCAGATTTATTATCTCGTGGATTTGTCTATATGCGCGAATCAGGAGAATTAATTAATCAAGGTCGTCGTCGCTTATTCCGTGTCATGAGTCGCTTATTAAAAAATGATAAAATTACAGAAGCCATGATTAATGATGCAATCGTTGATGACTTACAAAAATTCTTATATGAACAAACTGAACGTAAACCAATGATTTTACCAATGTTAGTTATCGTTTAACAAAAATAGCTCAATATTCTAATTAGAATATTGAGCTATTTTTATATAATCAAAATTTATCTTTAAATCCTTTTAAATTTTAGTTATAATTATTAGTATTAATTAAGGAGGGAAGTTCATGAATCAATATTTCATTATCGTTAATGAGTCTGCTGGAAGTGGTCGTGCTAAACAAATTTGGCAATCTATTGAAAAAAAATTAATTTCTCAAAATGTCTATTTTAAGGCCCATCTGACAGACTATATTGGTCATGCTTCCCTTCTAACGGAAAATTACGCCAGACATTATCACCCCATCGAAACAGACAATAATCAAATTATACTAGTTATTGGCGGCGACGGTACTTTAAATGAATGTATCAATGGTGTTAAAAATGCGAACACATTTGATATCCCAATTGCCTATATTCCTGCAGGATCAGGAAATGATTTTGCTCGAGGTGTCGGTATCCCCAAATCTCCACTTGTAGCTCTTGAACAAGTATTAAACACAACTTCACCTAAACTATTAAACTTAGGTGTCATGCACGAATTATCACGGCATGAAAAAAAATACTTTATAAATAATGTTGGCGTAGGTTTCGATGCGCAAATAGTAAGTATCGCAAATCAATCAAGTTCAAAGAAACTATTGAATAAACTTCATCTAGGATCGCTTACTTACTTAAGCGCCCTATTAGGAACTTTATCAAGACAAGCTGCATTTCCCATAACTGTCCGGGTGAATGGCCATCAAGAATTTTATCAAAATGCCTTTCTTGTAACAACATCAAATCATCCCTACTTTGGTGGCGGTGTTCCAATTTTACCAATGGCAGATCCGACAAAAAATAATTTAGACTTAATTATCATTGAAAAACCTAGTGCACTAAAATTAATCTATCTAGCCATTTTACTGAAATCTGGTAAACATATTAACCAAAAAGGTGTTCACCATTTTACATCAGATAAAATTAAACTTTCCGTTGACTCTTTAGAGTACGGTCAAATGGATGGTGAAGACCTAGGAACCCGTTTCTTTGAAATTGAGTATAGCGTCTTATCATACCCATTTTGGATTAACTAAAAAGCCTATATATCTCATTTAATTGAGATATATAGGCTTTTTCTATGGTCGGCTATTCTCCATTCCAATCATTGGATCAATTGAACCATCCATAATATTGTCGTTAGTTAAAATAAATTTTTCAATTAAAGTTGGAACAGGCGGAGCTATTTTAATAGATTTTTTAGCTAGTTGGCTCTCTTTAATCGAATCATCAACTTTTTTAATATCACCATCAAAAATCTGTTCAATTCGTAATAATAACGTTGTTTTTCTATTGGCTGATTCATTCTCAACACATTCTTCAAATGATTTTTCTTCGCCAAGCAAAATCAATAACTGGCTAGCACGGGTAATTGCGGTATACAGTAAATTACGTTTAAGCATTCGCTTATACTGCGAAACCATTGGCAAAATAACCATTTTAAACTCACTACCTTGAGACTTATGAATAGATGTGCAATATGCCAAAGTTATTTTTTGCCATTCATTTCGCCTGTAAGTCACTTCTGTTTGATCAAAAGCAATAACTAGTTCGTCTACCTTATCTTCGCTATCTTTGGCCAATGTAATTCCTACAATCTTACCTATATCTCCATTAAAAACATTATTTTCAGGACTATTAACAAGATGTAACACCTTGTCACCAATTCTAAATTTTTGATCTCTAAAAAGTACTTCTTTTTGTCTACTATTTTCAAGTGGATTCATAATATTTTGTAACATTTCATTTAAACGATTAATTCCCGCCGCACCTCGATACATTGGTGCCAGAACTTGAATATCACTTGAAGTGAACCCTTTATTCTTAGCTCGTTCAACAACCTGTTTAATAATTGATTCAACTTGAAATTCACGACTCGCGAAAAATGAACGATCCTTTTGATTCTGTGTAAAATCAGCAGGTAATTCACCTTTTTTTATTGAATGTGCGAGTGAAATTATTGATGACCCATCACCTTGACGATAGATATCCGTTAATTCTTTTCGCTCAAGATAGTCACTTTTCAATAAATCATAAAATGTTTGCCCAGGACCAACAGAAGGCAATTGATCTTTATCACCTACAAAAATGACTTTCATATCTGTAGGTATTGCATTCATTAATGTATTCAATAAATACGTATCAACCATCGACATTTCATCGATAATTAATAAGCCACCTTCTAAATCTTTCGTTTCAACATCATTATTCGATTCTCTTCCAGTTAGTCCTAAGAGTCTATGGATTGTACTGGCAGGTAATCCAGTCGTTTCAGTCATTCTTTTTGCTGCTCGCCCAGTAGGTGCAGCTAAAAGAATAGGAAATGTTTGTCCTTCTCCATAACTACTAAGATCGAGCGAAAAGTCATTTAATTCCGCAAATAACTCCACGATACCATTAATAACGGTTGTTTTACCCGTTCCTGGGCCACCTGTTAATAAAAATATCTGTGAATTCATAGCCGCCCTAATGGCATTAATCTGTGACTCACCATAATTCATATCAAGTTTTTTTTCAATCTTACGAATTGCTTTATCAATATCTTTTTCTGCTAACTTACCTTTTTCTTGCCCCGATGAAAGTAATCTTTTTAAATGTTCAGCAATTTGGTATTCTGCATGATACAGATTTTTTAAATAAATACGCTGTTCATCACCGACAACGAGTCCTGATTTAGCTAAATTAATGAGTTCTTTTGAGATTGCCTCAGGGTTTATTCTGACTCTTCGACTACTCTCTAATAATCGTAAAGATGCTTCCAACAACGGCTCTGCAGTCGCATAGGTATCGCCATCTTGTTGACATAAATCATTGATACTTTGCAAAATACCTGCTTGTATTCGACCTGAAGAATCAGCTGCAAATCCTAATTCTCCAGCAATTTGATCTGCCTTTTTAAAGCCAATATTTTCAATATCATTTACTAGTTGATATGGATTTTCTTGAATAATTTCAAGGGTTTTTTCTTTATAAGTTTGATAAATAGTTGCGGCTAATTGACTACCAAATCCAAAACCATTTAATCCAATAATAATTTGTTCCATCCCATTATTTACTCGAACAGTCTCTAATATTGTTGTTTTCTGCTTGTTTGATAATTCTAATGAATCAAGTACAGTATCATCTGCTAATATTTTATCAATTGTTTTCGTTCCTAACTTTTCAACAATTGATTCCGCAGTCTTTTTCCCAATCCCTTTAAATTCTGAGCCAGATAGATAGGTAATAAGCCCCATTTTTGAAGTAGGTGTTTCATTTTGATAATTACTCGTTTGAAATTGTTTCCCATATTTGGGATGCTCAACTTGTTGACCATAGAAGCGGTACGTAGATTCCTCTTTAATGTCAGCAAAATTACCAGTAACAACAACCTCATCTTCAGGCCATTCCAAATTACTTTCAATACTGTGAATTAGAATCACTTTATAAAAACTATCTTGGCTTTGAAAAAATATGGTTGCAACCTTACCAACCAAGTAAGCTTGTGTTTCATCACTTTGAGGATCATCATTAAATAAATTTAGTTTCTGAACAACCATTATTTCACATCCTCTTTATTTATCACGTAATTTTATAAACGATTCTATTTCACTTAATCTTTGTTTTTGTGCCTCAAAATAGGCCTGATTGGCTATTTTTGAACGATCAAAATAAGTATTGAATTCAATTCCTAAAACCATATTAGCTAAGCCTCGTTGAAAATTAGCCTTTGCATTATTTTCATCTATTTTAAGAACTAAGTCATAATATTTACCAGCATTTTCAAACTGACCCAATGCTAAGAAAATATCGCCAATTAATTCGTTGGCGTCCATATTTTTAGGATTTATTTCTTGAGCCGTAATCGCAAATACTAATGCTTGTTGATACAGCTCTTGAGCCATATATGATTGTGCTAACATTAAAAAAGCTGTTTCTTTCAACTTTTGATTAGTTACTTTTTGAAATGATTGAATTGCTTCAGAATACAGTTCTGCCTCGTAAAACACGTTACCAAGACCATATTGTAATAAATCAACTTGTTCATTTTTCTCATCAAAATATCCAATAGCTTTTTTATACAGTTCTTCCGCCTGAGGGTAGTCTTTTACTTTTGTTAAATAACTACCTAATTCATAATAAGCCGTTTGATTATTAGGTTCTTTTTCAACCTTTTCAACTAATTGATGAATAATATGTTTTGATTCTGCTTCTTTTTCTTCTCTCTTACCCATTATTACTCCTTAAACGACATCACTTTCATCGCGTATTCTATCCAAATAACTAGTATCATTCCATTTAACTAATTTAAATTCGGTTCCATTTTGTGTTTCCAAAATAGTCGTACTAGTATTCGATAAGCCACCTTGTTTACGGAAGTCTTTCAGCGGTACTCCTAATAAATCGTGAATCAAGGCACCAAGCGCCGCACCATGACTAACAATGATAATATTTGCATCTATTTTATTTTGGTCAACAATTTTTTTAATTGTTGGAACCATCCGCTTTAATAAAGCTTGAAATGTTTCGCCATTAATATTTTTAGGATCATATTTATCGGGATGATTACGGAAGGCATCGAGTTCCTCAGGATACTGAACAGCCACATCTGTAAACTTCATGCCTTCCATTTTCCCTAAATGAAATTCTTCTAAGTTATCATTCAAAATAACATCCAAATTTTGGTTTAGGCCTGTATTAATTAAATTTGCTGTGTCCTTTGCACGCTTAATAGGACTTGAATAAATAGCATCAAATTTTATTGATTTAAGTGCTTTGATTAATTGTTGTATTTCTATGTAACTTTGTTCAAGTAAGGGTGAATCTCCATTCGCACCTTGGTATCGTCCCTCAAGATTCCATTCTGTTTTGCCATGTCGAATAAAATATATATTAGTCATCAGTCAATAAGACCCCTTCGTTTTTTCATCTCTATTATATTATGCCACAAATATAAAAAGGCACAAACAAAATATTTGTTTGTGCCTTAACTATTATAAATTCAATTTAAACATATTGTAATTGTTTTGATCCCTCAGTTGACTTTTTAAATGCAGCGTCAATGATACCACTACCTAAGCATTCTGCGCCATCGTAAAAGACAACAGCCTGTCCAGGTGTAATAGCACGTACTGGTGCATCAAATTCAACTGTAGCTTCTGTACGGTCATCATTTAAATGAACCGTCACACCAACATCAGTTTGACGGTATCTAAACTTAGCAGTGATATGGAAATCATTGCCAAAGCGATCGATTGGTGCCATAAAACTTAACTCTGATGCTTCAAGATAATCGGCATAAAGTAAATCATTATGGTAACCTTGTCCAACAATCAATGTATTTGTTGCTAAATCTTTACCTACAACGAACCAAGGATCGTTACCTTCACCCGTACCACCAATACCAAGACCTTTACGTTGACCAATTGTATAATTCATAAGACCATAATGCTCGCCCATTTTTACACCGTCAACAGTCATCATATTACCCGTTTGTGCTGGTAAATATTCACCAAGGAACTTTGTAAAGTTTCTTTCGCCGATAAAACAAATACCTGTTGAATCTTTTTTCTTAGCAGTTGAAAGTCCAGCTTCTTCAGCAATTCTTCTAACTTCTGGTTTTTCAATGTTTCCAATTGGGAACATAACTTTTTGAATTTGTTTTTGTGATAATTGACTCAAGAAATAAGTCTGATCTTTGTTACTATCATCCCCACGTAACATATGCATAATACCGTCAGCATCTTGCTCAACTTGTGCATAATGTCCCATTGCGATGTAATCAGCATCAAGTTCCATAGCATAATCGAAAAATGCTTTAAACTTAATTTCTTTATTACACATCACATCTGGATTTGGTGTCCGACCCTTTTTATATTCATCCAAGAAATATGTGAATACGCGATCCCAATATTCTTTTTCAAAATTAACGGAATAATAAGGAATTCCAATTTTGTTTGCTACTTTAGCAACATCTTTGTAATCTTCTGTTGCAGTACAAACACCCATTTCGTCCGTATCGTCCCAGTTTTTCATGAAGACACCAACTACATCATAACCTTGTTGCTTTAATAAATAAGCAACAACTGATGAATCGACGCCACCACTCATCCCAACAACGACACGAGTTTTACTATTATCTGGCATACTATCACCATCATTTCAATTAGATTCTGAAAAAATCTACGATTTGAAGGTCGCACTATTTCAGTAAGTACTATTATACCAATAATATATACTAATACAACCCTAGTGTGTCATAATTTACTTTACTTAGTTTATACGATCATCAAATCCACTTATTTTAATAGATTCTATTCGTGATACCACTTGATTGGTACCATTAAGCATAGGCCCTTTAATAATACTTTCGCCTTTTTGTAAATTAGATAAAAGATATTGATATTGTTGATTACTGTCTTTATCTAAAGATAGCGTGTTCGCAATAAGTTTAACTTGGTCTTCCAATGGTAAAAAATTAACTTGCTCAGATGCATTATAGACACTACTGATATCACCCTTAATAGCTGATATAGATTGAGTTGCAAAAATTCCTGACCAACCGAATTTTCTTCCTTCTTTTAAAATTTTAACAGTTGGAGAGTTATCTTTAAAATTTAAATTTTGTATTTCATCAAGTACCACTGGAATTGGATTTTCTTCTGTATTTCCAATACTTTGAAGATAATTAAACAAATCCCAAAGTACAAATTCAGTAATAACTTTTTGTATATCATGTTGAAATCCTTTTAATTGAAAAATATGAATAGTTCCATCTTTATTTAAATATGACTCCCAGTTTTTGGAATCTTTAGTATAAGTGAAAGGATTTGAACTCAATAACATATCTAGTCTACCTACTATTTTTAACCCATCCTTGAATTCATCTTCGTCACTTAATATATTTTTTAAATGTAAAAAGGTAAATGATTTACCGTTTCTTGCATAACCATCACTTATTGCAGTTTTCAATGAATACCTTTGCTGAGTGCCTAACTCAAAAACGTTATCTAACATTTGAGATACTCGGTCTGCCATATCATTTACATCTTCAGTAATAAAGGTTCCACCACCATAATCTATTTCTTGAAGATTAAATGGATTTATAGGTAATTTATCCCCCGCTTTAACTAAGTGAAATTGAATTTTATTATCATGTCTCATTTTGCTAACAAAATTTTTATCCAATTGATTTTCCAAAAATCCATCAGTATAATCAACTACCAAACTATTAATATTTTTATTAGCCAACTCATACAGTAATGTTTGAACAAAGTAAGTCTTCCCCTGCCCAGACTTACCCGTAATAATCATGTGCCTATTTGAAAGCCCTGGATTTCCATACTCCCAATAAGCTTCATCAACACTACCTTTTTTAACGCCTAATTTAATTCTAGTTTTTTCAGAAAATGTATTTTCAGGATATTCTATTTCAAAATCAGAAAGTTCATTTATATTCGAATATTGACTTTGACTTTCATTTATACTATTTATAGATTTAATTTCGTTGTTATCTTCAAAATTTTTTTTATCCTTATTTTCACAATATTCATAAGCTGACTCTGTATCTAATTCTTTGTTTATAATAATATTTTTTCCTTTATCAGTATCGATAGTTTCTTGATAACTATCATCATGCAAAATATTTTTTAAAAGGCTTTCTTCCGGAAATCCCAATTTTCCACTTTTAATTTCTGAGATGATTTCATTTAATCCCTTACTTGCATAAATGTATGCGTCACCCTCAGGAAGTTTAATTTCAGTTATATTCTTACCGCCTAATTCCTTTCTAAGAATTCTCCGACTATCATTTCTATCACCAAATGAAACAATGAAAGCCTTGCCATAATATTCGTTTAATTCATTTGAAATTATAAAATCATTATTCAATAACTTATCATCATTATCTTGAATTTTTTTATATAGTTCTGCATTTATTAACTTGTTATTAAACATTTTTTTTAGATTAGCTAAATATATTGTCATAAAAAAATTACGGTAATATTCGGATTTAAATTTATTTTCATCCCTCAGCGCCTCATTTATTGTTTCTGCCGTATTAACCGCCTGCAACGTTGCCTTAGATATAACATCCGAATGGTTCTGTCCAACTTTAACTTCGACAGGAAACAAATGAATTTTTAAATTTTCTCCTACTTCAACACCCATGAATAACAGATCATCACTTGTAGCTCCTGTCATTCCTAGATTTTTTGCTGTAAATAATCCTTCTTTTTGGCTCATGCCAACCATTCCAGAAACTCTTAATATCTCTTCTAGCGATATGGGCACCCAAATAATATTCTCAGTTTCTAAAATACCCATTAATTCTTTATACGCCGAAATAATACTTAACTTTTCCCTCACTATATTGTGATTCGTTTTATCTCCGATAATTTTTAGAAGCCATTCTCCATTAATAATGTTAAATGATTTAATAATATTTAAACTTGTTTCTTTATTTTTAATTATAGTTTTGTCATATCTTTCTATCTTATCATTGATAATTAAACTATATTGTTCAATTTGGTTTGTAAAAGTTATTGACTCATAATTTGAAGTGTTACTTTGATCTGTATAATGAATAATATATAAATCATTACGTTCCGAAAAATAATCCAAACTGATATCTGGATCCAATAACGTTACCCAATTACTATTTTCCATAATATTCGTTAATATATCATCAAAATGACCATCTTCACTTTCAAAACTTGGAATGTTATTTACATTCGTAATTCCTGCTTGATAAACATTTGTTTCCGCATTGTTGGCTACACTAAATGCATTCCAATCATACATAAATTTGATCAATGGCCGATGTAAATATTTTGAATCCATATTTACACCGAATCCTTGTATAAACATTTTTTTATCAAGACTATATTTTTTACCACTTATTAGACCGCCTAAAGTATAATTCATTTCCAGCTTATCTGATTTAAAACTATTGGCATTACTCTCGACATCCATCTTATAAAATGAAACATGACTATATGGTTGTCTAACAAAATTATGATAAATATTAATCCGCGATTTTAATACTTTAATTACGTCTTCATTAGCATAATCATTAATTTTATCTCCCATAAATTTTTCAGAAAATAAATTTTCAAAATCAGCTGCCGTTATAATTTGATTAAATTGGTCATATATTGGATTAAGAATTTTTTTATCGTTATTTATATATAAATTAACAGGATGCATATTTTCTAATTTAAACCCTTGTTTAGTATTTTGAAGCTGTTTTAACATAAAATCAATCGTACTCTTTAATATTGTTTTATCATCGTTAATATTATGCATTGAAGCATTTAATGCATAATCAGAACTTACTTCAAAAAGATAATGAAAATGCTTATAAAAATCTAACATTCTAGAAGTAATAATATTTCTAGAAATCGCTGATATTTTTGATTTTTTAAATTCATTAAAGAATAACCATCTAGGCGAACTATCATCAAAATTTGATTTTAATAGTCCCCCATTTTTTGATATATATGGAACTAATCCACTTGGATTTAACGTTCGAATAAAATTTTCAGGTATAGATTGAAATTCTGTCCTTTTTAATAACTCTAGTTGATATTTAATCAATACTGGATGTAAAGGTGTATAAGCTATTTCCCCATCGATTTCTACTGTACCCATTTTATATAAATCTTTTAATTCCAATGTAAGTCTTTCTTCGGAGATTTGATTAATTACTTCATCAAAATCATCACAATATTTATTAAGAGCTTTCAATAATTCTTGATCAAAATAACTTAAACTTAAAATAGTATTTCTTTCTTTTAATAGCTTACAAATAAGAATATAGTCTATTCTTATTTGTTCAGGTATCTGAACTTCAATACTAGTGACAATTGAATCATCTATTTTTGCATACAATATTTGTTGTTTAATAATATCTACTTCATAATTCAACAACTTCTTATTTTCACTAAAGACATAATATTTTTCTGTACCATTAATTATTTTAGCCCCATCAAAAATTAAACTTTCATTAGCCTTACGCCTATTTTTTTCTATAAACAAACCACTTCTGGGAACCGGCTTCTGACTATTATCTAAAATTGAAAATGGTATTTCAATGCCTTCATTAACTAGCTTAAATTCATTCTCACTTTCATCTGAATCAATATTTTCAAAATTAATATTTACACCCACTTCATCTGAAATAGGAATTACATTATATTTAATCTGATCATAATCAACCTCATCAATAAAATCTGTACCACCAATTATATAATTTTTTTCGTATTCTAACTGAATCTCCATCTTAGATTTAGTTATTTTTACACGATAACTCGATAATATATTATTAAATATGTCTTGAGAAAATGGTAAATAAATTATTTGAAATGTATATTTCTGTGCCTTTGAATGTTCATATGAGGTCTTAATTCCATATATATCCATCACATTGAAGTCGTTTACAATAATTTTTAAATTATTACCATCTGCAGTAAATTCAGCAGATTTCCCATCAATTATATGGCTCTTACTTTTATTAATTCTTGATGCCTTCACAGAATCATCAAAAGGAAGTTTTATTATCAATTGATTATTTTCATGATTAATATTATTTTTAAATATTAAAATAAATCTGTTTTTGTACTTAACAGAATTTTTATTTTCACCATTTTCTCTACTTCGGTCATATATAATTAAATCAGGATTAACTTTATTTATTTTATCTGATTGATAAATAATTGTATCTTTTCTTAATTCTTTTAATTTTTCTTTTCCTCTTTTTATTTTTGAAAAATCGACATCCATCCAAATATCCTTTTCTTTCAACATACTCATTGATTCTAAATCTGCTTGCGTGTAGTTAACTATTTTATCTTCAACAGTATTATATTCTTGCCAACCACCAATCTTTTGAAAATCTTGCTTATTTTCTCTTAATCTTTTTTTAATATTATCAGCATCATACGTTTGTATTTGTGTATCATAAAAATAACCCATATTTTTATAGTCATCCGGAGTAATCTCTGATTTTTCTAAAATTGAAAAAATACTGGCAAAATCTAATAATGTTAAGTTCATTGAATCTTCCAAAATTATATTCTTTTTAAACTCTTCTAATACTACTTGGTTAGCGTCCGATAACCCGGACTTTTCTATTTCACTTTTTAAATCGTGTTTAATTTTATCAACAGAAAAAGGCCCATTTCCGTGACTAACATTCATGGCTCCACCCGATATACTGTCAAGAATTTCAGTACACACGATAAAAAGTGCCGTATTTCTCCATATGTCAGATTGTAAACTAACCCTATTTCTAAGTGTTACTAAAAAATCTGAGTTCATTTTATCTGTTGCTGCAACAAATAATATGTTAACACCATTTATATTTACCACTTTACCATGGAACTGCACGTCCTTTTGATCAATTACAAAATCTTCAGTAGAAATAATATCATTCATTTCAAATGCATTATAGAATCTAACAACTTCATTATTTTGATCTAAATTCAAATAATACCTGCTACCAGCACTAATATTTTGGGTTTTAAACCATTTAAATAACCGTTCGATTAAAAATTTATAATATTGGTTTGACATATTGTGCATCCCCGCTATCGCTTAATTTTTCAAGAATATTCATTTTTTCATATGTTTCTACTAATTTTCTTTTAGAAATATTATCTAATGAAATTCCTCTATTACTCATTTCGGTAATAACATCTTTAACAAGCATTTTTTCTGAACCAACTATACCCGCTGTAATCACCAATACAGTATCATCAGTCATGTTTAAAACATTTCCAAGTCTACCACGTCTTTTTACAAAATATTTTACTGCTATTGCTTCAAAAGATTTAGAAAATCTAGATTTAGTTTCGTCGGATAAATTTTTTGTTAATTTTAATTTTAAAAGTTTTATATTATCCTTTATATTATTTTCAGATGACATGCTTATATCATCCTCCAAAAACTCATTTAAAAATTCACTTAAATTATTTCTAAGTTCTATTGAATATTCAAAATTTATATCTGTTAACTGAAATAAACTATAAAATTTTTCACTAGGAACTAATAAATTTAAATAATCTAATAAATCAACGTTAACTAACAAATCAGTTGCGTTTTCTTTAACTTGAGCATAACCTCTATCATTTGTTGGTCTTGAACCTGATATTTTTTCCGTATCAAGTGCAAAAAAAATATTTTTTTTATTAAACTCATCGAAGGTTCCAATATTCATTATTATTTGACTAATTATGAAAAAATAATAGTAGCTAAAAAATGTATCAATATTTTTCATAAAAAATGTTGTATTTTTCATAAAATTGTTCAAATCATGATTAAAATAATCTAAGAATATACTTTGGTCACCAATTGAAACAAATTTTTCTTTTTTTATATTATTATTAGTTAGTTCATGTAAATTTTCTATAATAATTTTTTCATAAAGATTGTGCTCATCTTTTTTATTTATAAATTCAATCCACATATTATTTTTCTCTAGCTCAAGTGTATAATTTAAAAATGCTGCAATCTTTAATTCTCCACTTGAACTTTTTTTTTCGTTCGACTTTTTATACGCCAGCAACTTGGGAATATAAATTTCATCAAGTGCCGAATTAGAAAATAATTTTAAAAATTTATCTTTATTACCTATTTTAGATAAATCAAAATCATCACTTATATCCTTATCAAAGGATTTAGTATCCTTTGATATCTCACCTTTGTTAATGCTAATCCTTGCTAAATTACCTATAATTGGTGCAAATCCATTTTCAAATTTTGCTCTCTCTGGCTCACGGGTCATAAACGGTAATAATTGTCCTGATTTATGATGATTATTTTTTATCTTTCCTTTATCCATTTCCAAATGTTTTTTTAAATTTTCTAATTCAATAGACATTATATTTTCACCTCTGATACTTCATAATCAATCCCATTATTCTCTATTTTATATAGATATCCATCATTTATATTACCAACAATAACAGTTTCATTGTTATTAGTATTCAGTAATATGTTAAATACAAAATTGTTAAAATTCATTGCCTCTGACCGTTCAATATTAGAAATAACATATCCATTATGAATTTTTGTCAATAGCACATAATCTTCAAAATCTATTTTAACAAAATATTCAGCTTCATTACTTGTATCTTTAAAACACATATTAATTTCAAACTTGTTAATTTCAAAATCTACATAGTTTAATCTTAATGGCACTGCAACTCTAGTTTTTAAACTCAAATTATTTATAAACGCGAATCCTTTTACAGTTTGACCGTTCCACCGTAATACATTGCTTTGTATCAATTTTGCCAACTCTTTAATTTGTCTTACATTTTTTGAAAGAATACTTAGAAAAGAAAAATAATTTTCATTATCAAATAACTCATTTTGATAATCTAATAAAAATTGAACTCTAAGAAATGTGTTAACTCGAATTTTATGTCTATCCGTATCTAATTTACCAACAGATTCTATAACTTTTTGAATTGCTCTTTCATTATCTTCAATTTTATCTTCAATTTTATCAACATACTCATCATCATAGTTGTATACCTCAACATTAAATTCATCAATTTTTTTATTTGAATTTCGTGATGGATCAAGAAAATAAATAGCTTTTAATATCTCAGACTTATTTTGGCTTTCAAATAATAAATAAGGTAAATATGATGTGTAATTACTTTTAATTTCCTTTGCTGGTATAATAATATCGTGAATAAAGTTCAATACATCTCGAGTGGAGATGATTATACCATTAGAAACTTGAATTCTTATCAATAAATATTTAATTGCTTCTTGGACTTTCTTATTTAAGAACAGCTCATAATTAATATGTTCAACTTTATCATAGCCATTTTCTAAATCATTTCTGTAAGCATTATAAAATGGATTATTTTCTTCTTTTAAACATATTTTTTTAAAAATTTGATCATAATATAAGCTGTTCACACCCGTCTCATCAATTTCAAAGTTTGCATTATTAAAAAATGAAATCACTGATACTTTTTTATCTTCTATATTTTCCTGATTATTTTTTTCTATATTACTCAATGCAATTGTAATTTCACTTAATGTCGAATCTGACTTTATTTTATGAAGTAATCTCTTAACTACCCCTAAATTAATAGCAATAATAACATGTTTATAACCTTCAATTTCATTCTTATTCTTTGTGAGAATATCCATTAACGAATCAATAGATGATAAATTAGGATTAATGCTTTCCGTTGCATCATTATGTATATATACTTTATTTTTTTTAAAAATATCAAAATATTGATTATTCATGTAAGATAATAGATGCGATTTTCCATCTCCTACATTTCCTACAATAAAAGTTAAAGAACTTTTTTCTCTCTGTATTTTATTAAGAATTATCTTCTCTAACCTATGTTGTATTTCTCGTTCTACGTGCATATATTCATTAAAAGCACTAAAATCACTTGCATCAATTACAGAATCTTTTGCTTCAAATGATAATTTTTTTAACATCTGTGCCAGAGCAGATTCTGTTATATTTTTATCTTTCTTAAATACATCAAAATATTGGTGTATTTCTTCTAACTTATTTATGTCATGAGTAATTGCAACTATTCTAAGTTTTTCAAAATCAATATCTGAAATTAACTTCTTACTTCTTAATTTCAATCCCAAACTATACAAATCATCTAACGAGAATTCTACCTTAGACCCTTCAAAAGATACTTCAAATTTTTTAATCAATATTTTATATAATGATTCTGCTTTCATCAAATATAAATCCATTATTTCATCTCCTATTGAATATAGTGAATACGCTTTATTATACCTTTTCAATCTAAAAACGTACATACAAAAACATCCTTATAATACTTCATAGTTAATATACCCTTATAAAATACTATTAATAATAATAAAAAAGGTATTGTCATTTTGACAATACCTTTTTCAAAACATCCCTATCAATTAATTGACCAATCACATAATCAAATTGTTCAGTTTCAGCTTTTTTATCTTCACCATGAAATATATTAACTGCTTTAAGTCCATTAGCAGTCGTCGTTGACATTTTAAATCCAGTTAATGACTTATCAACGATAACTTTAACTTTAATGCCCTTATTGAAAGGTGAATTAGGATCTAAAGATCTCTCCAATTGAAAATTACCTGCTTTAGTTTCTGCAAATCCTAAATCTCTTAACGTATATTTTTTTACATCAGAACTCAATTCATAAGTTACTGTATCTCCTAAAAGTTGAATACTTTTTTCAAATGCCATTATTAAATTCCCCCTATTTTTTCAATCTACCAACTATTCTAACTAATTGTACTATAAAAGTATCTATCTCTTCAGCTGTATTATCTTTTCCAAAACTCAATCGAATAGATTCTGTGACTCTCGGACTCTTTTCACCGTACATAGCCATTAATACATGTGAAGGTTCGAGATTACCAGCAGTACATGCAGAGCCACCAGAAACAGCAATACCTGCCAAATCTAACCGGGTCTGTAATACTTCAGTTTGAATACCTTTTATCCAAATATTAAAGACATGTTGTAAGTTATCATCTGAGAGTGTCCCATTAATTTCAAAATCAATATGGTTATCATCTAATCCCGCTATAATTTGCTTTTTGAAGCCTTGATACTTTAATTGTCGTACTTGTTTTTCATCATCTGAGATTAAAGAAACAGCTTTAGCAAAACCTGCAATTGCTGGTATGTTTTCTGTCCCTGCTCGTCTCTTGTCTTCTTGCTCCCCACCTTTAATAAAGGGAGGGAAAAATATAGATTCTCTTCTATAGAGAAAGCCTAAAAATTTAGGCCCATTCAATTTATGGGCTGATGTTGATAACATATCTATATGATCCTCATTAACATCTATATCCAGTAGTCCATAAGCTTGAACAGCATCCGTATGGAACCAAGCTTGATGATCCTTTAAAATCTCACCAACTTCATGAATTGGCATATGACTTCCCGTCTCATTGTTACCCATCATGATTGAAACAAGAATTGTATCATCTCTTAAAGCCTCTTTAAAATCGACTATATTGATAACACCATCTTCATTAACTGGTAAATAAGTAACTTCAAATCCAATTGATTCTAAATATTTCATTGTTTTTAAAATAGCCTGGTGCTCTACTGCTGTTGTGATTAAATGCTTACCTAATGTTTTTCTCTGAATAGCTGTTTGCATAATAGCCATATTATCACTCTCAGTACCACCACTTGTAAAGATGATTTCTGATTCTTTTGCATGAATACTATTTGCAATAATTTGTCGACTATCATCAAGCACCATTCGTGCTGAACGTCCAAATTGATGTGTACTTGAGGCATTCCCGAAGGTGCTCTTCATCATATCTGTCATCACTTCAACGACTTCATTTGCCATTGGTGTGGTTGCTGCGTTATCTAAGTATATTCCTGACATTAATTTAGTTTATCTCCTTTTAATTTAGCTTAATAATGATAGAATCATTCGTGCTGATTTTTGACCAGCTTCAATAATAAAATCATCAAATGTTTGTCCAGCTTCTTCATCGCCAACATCTGACATCGCTCTAACAATAGTGAATGGAATACCAAATTGGTGTGCTGCCTGACCAACTGCGGCACTTTCCATTTCACTACAAAGAGCATCAGGAAAATGATTAAGTATGACATCTGTCTGAGCTTGACTTGCTATAAATTGATCACCAGATACAATTAGTCCTGGTTTTATACTTAAATCATTTTCTTGAGCCGCTTTTTTAATTGCATCGTTTAAATTTGTATCTGCCAAGTATTTAGTTGGTTGTTGGGGTAATTGACCAATTTCATATCCAAAAGCTGTTGCATCAACATCATGATAGGCAACTTCTGTGGCTAAGACCACATCTCCAATTTTAAGTCCATTACCAATACCACCAGCTGAACCAGAATTAATAACGGCTGTTACTCCAAATTCTGCAATTAAAAGGGCTGTTGTCATCCCTGCTTGTACCTTACCAATACCAGATCTAACCAAAACAACTTCTTTTCCATTAATTTGGCCTGTATAAAATGAAATCCCGCCAATTTCTTTGTCTTTTCTATTCTCTAGATGACTTCTAAGCGAAAGAATTTCTTCCTCCATTGCACATAAAATACCGTAAATCATGTTGTTACCCTCCATTTTTTATTAATATCTAAGGTAATAAGAATAAAGCTAAAAATACAATTACAATTGCAATAACTAAAAATACAATTGTCCAATTCAAAAATTGGTTTAATTTACTTTTTTTATTTGTTTTTTCTGGTTGTTCTGAAGATGAGCTTCTTGTTGGATGTTCATCTTGGTATTCCTTTTCAACTCGTTGACGTTCTTTTTGTCGAAATTCAGGATCATTCTTTAATTCTTGTAATCTCTGATATTCACTTCTCGATAACTTTTTTTCATCATCCATGTAATTCACCTTTTAATCGTTCAATTTCCCAATGATTAACCGCTAAAATAGTTTTAACATCAGTTATTTCACCAGATTTAATTTTAGCTTGAACCTCATTAAACGTCAATTCGACTACATTTAAAAATTCATCAATATCCTGAGGTAACTCGTTATCTACATTTTCTAATCCAGTCGCATAGAATAGCGTTAAATATTCGTCCGCAAATCCTAATGCTGAATGAAACCCATATATTTCAGCTAAATGTTTAGCTTCATAGCGTGTTTCTTCATTCAGTTCACGTGTTGCAGTCTCGATTAAATTATGATCATCGCCATCAATTTTACCGGCCGGAATTTCTAATGATGTCTTCCTAATAGGTGCTCTCCACTGGTTAACTAGAACAATTTTTTCTTCATCCGTTATTGCTAATATACCTACAGCACCATGATGATGTACGATTTCTCTATTTGATTGTTCACCATTTGGTAGTTTAACCGTCTCATTAACAACTTCTATAACATGTCCTTTGAATATTAATTCTTCTGATAAAACTTTTTCTTCTAAATTCATTTAATTAACCTCGTTATTTTACTTTTCCTAGTTAAAATATTGTTTTAAAAAATGAGTTACTTTCTTTTCATACTCAACTTTATCTTTTGTAAATGACGTAGCATGTTTAGCACCATGTGCAATGAAAATTTCTTTAGGTCCTCTTGTCGCAGCATAATTTTGATAAATCATCTCAGTCGGAACAAATTTATCGTCACTACCATGAATAAATAACACAGGTAACTTATTATGATTTAATTGCTTAATTGAACTTGCTTCATAAAATGAGTAACCTGCTTTAACTTTTGATATCAGACTAGCAATAGGGATAATAGGGATTTTAGGTAACTTATACATCTGTTTCAACTGATAAGTTAACTCATCAGCCACACTTGTATAGCCACAGTCTTCAATAATTGCCTTAACTTGTGAAGGCAATTTTTTCTCTCCACTCAACATCATAACCGTTGCGCCACCCATACTAACACCGAATAGAGTAATTTTTGAATCTGTACCTTTATATTTAATTACTTTATCAAGCCACTGTAAATTATCTTTTCTCTCTAACCAACCATAACCAATATAATCACCTTGACTTTGGCCATGTGCTCTTGCATCTGGTGCAAGAACATTATAGCCTTTGTCATGATAAAAATGAATAAAGCGGACCATTTCTTCTTTCTTTCCCATAAATCCATGAGCAACAAATATTGTTTTATTAGTTTTACTTTCTGCAGGAACATAAATTGCTTTAAGCTTTAAATTATCTTCAGATTTGATCTGCCAATTTAATTTTTTAACTTGTTTTAACCAAGTGTATTCTTTCTTTAACTCAGCACTTTTAGGTTCTGAATTAATAAATTCCTTATTGGTTGGTGTCTCCGCATATTCAAATAAATAATAACTAATGCCAAAAATAACAAAGCCAATTATTATCAGCATTAAACAAATTCCAATGATCCATTTTTTCATTAAATTTCCTCAAGCGTTTCCCTTTATTTTAAATTAAAAAAAGGATAAAAGACAGTCATTTATGTCTTTTACCCCCATAAAATTACATAATACTTAATATAAACTTTAAATAAGCATCCTGTTCATTAGTTGATATCCATTTGGCCTTAGAAAAATCACCATTCAGAGCATCAGCTAACTCAATTGTTATATTCGCAACATTAGTTGCATTACCAATTAGAGACATCCAGTAATTGCCACTCTCATCTTGATGCACAACAGTTTTAACCATACCACCAGGATTTTTTACATTAATTTCAGTTCCAAATGGCACTTTACCTTCACTTAACAGAACAAACATTAAACTTGAAGCAGACATTGCTGTTCCACACGCATTAGTAAACCCAACTCCGCGTTCATAAGTTCTAACAAAAATTGATTTATTATCTAATTTTTCAACAAAACTAACGTTAACACCATCTGGAAAATACGGATTTTCACCGTTTAAATAAGTTGCAATTCTTTCAAGTTCCGGTCCTTGTAACGTTGTATGATCAACAAAAGTAATTAAATGCGGATTTGGTACCGAGACAGCTGAAAACTTTAACGTTTGTGAAAATTCAGGAATAATTTCATCTACCAATGTTTGTCTTTGTAAAAACATTGGTAACGTTTGTGACTCAAAACTAACAGGTGAAATTTCGACATTGTAAGCTGCAACGCCTGCCTGAAGATTTGGTGCTTTCTTAACATCTAAATCAGCATGCATTGTCTCAACTTTAAATTCTGTTTGTCCAAATTTAGTTTCTAAATAGCGCCCAACAGTTCTTAAACCGTTTCCACACATACTAGCCTCTGTACCATCAGCATTGATGACTCTCATTTGACCTAGAACACCATTATGACTTGATTTATCAACGACTAAAATGCCATCTGAGCCACCGTGTAATCCAGATTCTCGATCACACATTTGAATTGCTAAATTCTTTAATTTTTCATCTGATAATGCTGTCTCTAATTTAGTTTGATCTAAAAGAAAAAAATCGTTTTCTGATCCATGTACTTTTACTAATTCCACATTGAACACCTGCTCTCACTATAATTGTATACCTTACATATTACGCTATATTTTTAGGATTGTAATCAATTTGACTCAAAAAAAGGAATAACTCTACGTTATTCCTTTTTTGAAATATTTAATTTTCAAAACCTTCTGTAACTGCCTCTGGATAACCTTGTTCAACAATCGTTGCACAACGATGACAGAGCGTTGGTAACGCAGTATCCTCCCCAACATCAGTCTTAACCATACGACATCTTTGACAAACTTCACCGTTAGCTACTTCAACTTTAACAGCTAAGTTATCAAAATTAGTTGCATCTTCTGGAACATCATCAATAGATAAAATTTCTAAATCAGAAACAATCAATTGTTGACGGATATCCGTATCAAGTACGTTAAGTAATTCTTTATCAGAATCATTCACATATAAAATAACTTTTGCTTCAAATGATTTCCCAATTAATTTTGCATCACGCGCATCTTCCAAAGCCTTTAAGACATATGAACGAATTTTCATGAATGCTTGCCAATTTTCAACAATTTTAATTTCACCATCAAAATGGGCAACTTCTGGCATTTCACTTAATTGAACATATTCTTCTGGTTCTTTCAAATAGTCCCAAACTTCTTCAGTTGTATGTGGCAAGATAGGTGTTAATAACTTAGCCATTGTTGTTACAATCTGGTATAGAACAGTTTGCATTGAGCGTCTTTCAAAACTATCTTCAGCTTCAATATAAACGATATCTTTTGCAATATCTAAATAGAATGCTGATAAGTCATTTGAAATAAATGTAATCACTTTTTTGTAAATTGCTAAGAAATCATATTCAGCATAATCATCCAAAACCTCTTTTGAAAATGTATTTAATTTAATTAACATATACTTATCTGCTGATGCCAATTCATCAAATGCAATTGCATTTTCATTTGGATCAAAGTCAGTTGTATTAGCCAAAATAAATTTAAATGTATTTCTAATCTTACGATATGTTTCAGAGACTTGTTTTAAAATATCCATTGAAACAGCGATATCAGAAGATGTATCTGCTGATGCTGTCCATAATCGGATAATCTCAGCTCCTGATTGTTTAATAACTTTACTTGGTAAAATGATATTCCCAAGCGATTTACTCATCTTATGTCCTTTATCATCAAGTACAAATCCTTGTGACATCAACTGTTTGTATGGTGCAATTCCATTAGTTGCAACGGATGTAATAACACTTGAATTAAACCATCCACGATATTGATCTGAACCTTCCATATATAGATCTGCAGGATACGTTAAATTATCACGTTTACCTAGCACTCCACGATGTGAAGAACCTGAATCAAACCAAACATCCATGATATCTTCTTCTTTTGTAAATTCACCATTAGGACTATGTTCACTTGTAAATCCTTCAGGAAGTAGTGCTTTAGCATCATTTTTGAACCAAATATTTGATCCATTTTTTTCAAACAATTGAGCAACATGTTCAATTGTTTCTGGTGTAATGATAGGTGTCCCATCTTCTGCATAGAAGATAGGTAATGGAACGCCCCAAGCACGTTGACGTGAAATCACCCAATCGCCACGATCTCTAATCATATTGTAAAGACGAACCTTACCCCATTCGTTTTTAAAATCAACTTTTTCAATTTCTTTTAATATATCATCGCGGAACATCTCTACTGATGCAAACCATTGTGCCGTTGCACGGAAAACAACAGGTTTTTTTGTACGCCAATCATGTGGATAACTATGCGTAAAGAATGAAAGTTTAAGTAAATGACCATTCTCTTTCAATTCATCAGTTACTAATGGATTAGCTTTATCATAAAATATCCCTTCAAATCCAGGCGCATCTTCATTCATGACACCTTTTTCATCTAAAACAGATACAACGGGTAATTTATACTTTTGTCCAGCAATAAAATCATCTTCACCATGTCCTGGAGCAGTATGAACAAGTCCTGTACCAGAATCTAAAGTAACATGGTAACCTAGAATAACTAATGATGTACGATCATATAATGGATGTTGCACTGTCATATATTCCATATCGCGACCAGAAAATTCTTTTAATACTTCAACATTTTCCCAATCAAATTCTTCTTTTAAAATATTTAAACGTTCTTCAGCGACAACATATTTTTTCCCATCAGCATTAATTTGGATATATTTATAATCAGGATGTACAGCGACACCATAATTAGCTGGAATTGTCCATGGTGTTGTTGTCCAGATAATCATTTTTGTATCTGTATCTAAAATATCTTTCCCATCAACTACATCAAATGTAATATACATTGATGGTGATTTAATATCGTGGTATTCAATCTCTGCTTCAGCTAATGCTGATTCAGACGATGGTGACCAATAAATTGGTTTTTTACCTTTATAGATGTAACCTTTTTCAGCCATTTCACCAAACATTCTGATTTCTTCAGCTTCAAATTCAGGTTGTAAAGTCATGTATGGGCTATCCCATTCAGCTGCAACGCCTAAACGTTTAAAATCTTCGCGTTGCAAATTAACTTGCTCCAAAGCATATTTTTCACATAATTCACGAAAATCAGCTTTTGACATGGTTTTACGATCAACACCTTGTTTAACCAATTGTTGTTCAATAGGAAGGCCATGAGTATCCCAGCCAGGAACAAAAGGTGATCTGAAGCCCATCATTGATTTTGAACGAACGATAATATCCTTCGTAATCTTATTTAAAGCATGTCCCATATGGATATTACCATTAGCGTATGGAGGTCCATCATGTAAAATGAAACTTGGTTTCTTTTCATTTAACTTTTGTCTTAGTTCATAAACACCGTTTTGTCTCCATGCATCTTCACGCTCTGCTTCTTTAACTGGTAAATTTCCACGCATTGGAAATTCTGTCTTACCTAAGTTTAAGGTTTCTTTCATTTTCATATTATAAACTCCTTTTAAAAGTTATTTTATTTCATTATACACAAAAAGACTCCGTTACAAGGGACGAAGTCTTCGTGTTACCACCCAAATTTAGAAACTTAACATTATATAACGTTAAATTTCACTCAATCATCGTGATAACGGAGATGAAGCCGATTAAACTTACTTGATCATTTCAGTTTAATGAAATCGTTGAGATGATAAATTATATAATACTTATTATCGACCTTCCACTATCATCGACTCGCTAAAAATGTATCATATAATTGTTATTCTCAAATTTATTTATTATCTGGGAAAATGACCATTGTATCTTGATCATTTTGCTCAGAATCTTCATTTGCATCTGATTCAGCAATAATTTCTGTAACAACAATATCGTCATTATTATTAACTGATTCTTTTATTTCTTTGGCTTCACGTTTTTCTTTGTCTTCTTCACGTTTTAAAACGTCTTGAATTTCAGAATATGTGCTTGTCTCGCCTTGTTTTAAAATTTCGTCCCAATCAGAACTTTTAACAACTTCTAATTGTGATTCCATCATAACTTTTAAACGTTGACGGAAAATACGTGCTTGTTTCTTCAAGTCATCAGTCTCAACAGCTAATTTTTTAGCTTTTTCTGAAGCCATATCAATAATATGTTTAGCTTTTTCATTCGCTTCATCAATAATATCATGACCTTGCTTTTGTGATTCTTTATTAATAATTTCAGATTCACGCTTAGCATTAACCTTAACGCGATCAGCAGCTTCTTGAGCAACAATAATTGATTGATTTAAAGAATCTTTTAAATCATTAAAGTATTCTAACTTTTCATTACTAGTTTTAACTTCTTCAGTTAAATTTTCATTTTCTTTTAACGTTATTTCATAATCTTTAATAATTTTATCTAGAAAATCATTAACCTGGTCTTGATCATAGCCTCGTAATTTTACGTTAAATTCTTTATTATGAATATCTAATGGACTTAAAGTCATTTTGCACGTCCTTCAAAATTTATTTTTTTAATATTGATAACTCTAATTTATATTTATCTTTTCTAGTCATACCTGCAATAAAATCTAACTTGATTCGTCCAAAACCACGAATTGACAAAACATCAAACTCTGCTAATTCATAATCAGGCTTATTAATAACTTGCCAATTTAAACTAACTTTTTCAGAATTAACTAAATTTTTGGCGTTTTGTCGAGACATATTATAAACAGCTGATATGACTGAATCGATTCGTAACGATGAAACTAATTCATTTTGCGATTGCCACTCATCTGTGACACTCACCGTTTGTGAAAAAGGAATCTCTTCAAGTGATACCTTAATTTTACCAATACGATCAACTTGACTAATCAAATAATTAGCCATCTTTTTTTCAACAACAACCTGCCATTGCTGACCATCTGTTAAAATATCACCAAGTACTTCTCTATCTAATCCCGCATTAGCCAAAGTTCCCAAAATTTGTCCATGTTTTAAGGTAGCAAATTTTATTGGATACTTAATTTCAATAAGTTGTAAATCAAAATCACTATCTTGAACATCGAAATACGCTGGATAAAAAAGTAATCTTTTTCGTTCAGCTTCTTTCGTGCCACCAAATAATTTTAAACTAATTTCGTCATTTTGGCCTAATAGATAGGTCGCAATATGTGCCTCTCTAGGATTTAAAAAATGAGTTAGAACTGCCCTGTACTCTGATTTAGCTTGCTCGATATAATCTGACAATGTATCAATAATTTCTTTTTCGTCGGACCTGAAATGTTGGTAAATTGTATCATTCATATATCATTAGCCTCCAACATAAAGACGAATCAAAGTAGTCAGAAGTCCCATAACCCCATTTTGGATGAAGCTTAGCGCGATTATCGCAATAATTGGTGAAAAACTAATACCCCCAATTGCCGGGATAAAACGGTCAAAAAATGCAAGGTATGGTTGACAAATTTTACTTAAGAAATGGCCAACCGGCGTATTATAAGCGCCTGGAAACCATGACATTAAAACGTAAATGATAATTGCTAGCTCATAAGCATCAAAAGCCCACGTAATCACTTTAGCTAGAAATGTAATAAACTCAATCATTTGTATACCTCGATTTTTCTTTTATTCGAATTTTTCAAAAATATTATCTGCCATATTTCCTTCAACAGTAAATGAGTTTGGTGTACAAAGAAAAATATTATCGCCAATTCTTTGAATTGTTCCGTTAATAGCAAAAATTGTTCCGGACAAGAAATCAACAATCCGTTTAGATTGAACTTCATCCATTTTTTGAAAATTTACGACGAT
Organism: Dellaglioa sp. CoH-55-MRSF-6; assembly: GCF_056782215.1. The sequence goes on along the minus strand of NZ_JBXAYJ010000004.1, from coordinate 88,002 downwards.
TGCTTGATTTTGCATTAAATGCGTTGCAATATCCTTAACATCAGAATAAATTCTAGGTTCAAATAAATTAATTTTTTGTGGTTGACTATATTTACCATTTATCGAAACGACTTTATTACTTTGATTCAATGACGAAGTCCGCATAGACTCTTCGGTTTGGTAATCATCATTTTCAAAATCATCTTCTTCAGCTAACCCAAAAAAACGACCAATTTTTTCAAAAGCCATAATATCCGTAACCTCCCCATTGATTCATTTAATTAATCTTTACGTCGTTTTCTGAAAAACGGTGGTGTACTTAAACTATCATCATTATTTGTTGCTAAATCATCAGTTTTGATATCATTCTTAAAGACATCAAAATTTGGTTTTTCAACATTTTCAAATTCTGTTGATTTTTTTTCTTCAGGTTGACTTGATGGGTGCATAATATCCCAATCGTCAAAACGATCTTCTTGCTTTTCAGCTAATGTTGCTTTAGGTGCATCAGTTCTTGGTAATGTTCGTGTACGAACTGTGGCTTTTTTTTCTTCTTTAACATCATCAATACCAGTTGCAATAACTGTTACGACGATTTCATCACCTAGGTCTTCATTAATTGACGTTCCAAAAATAATATTAATTTCATCAGTTGCAGCTTGTGAAATAATTTCAGAAGCTTCTTGCGCTTCGAAAAGACTCATATCAGCACCACCGGTGATATTAAGTAGAACTTGTTTTGCACCATCAATTGAAACTTCGAGTAATGGCGAAGAAATTGCTTTTTTTGTTGCTTCAGCAGTTCTATTTTCACCAGTAGCAGATCCAATTCCCATTAATGCAGTTCCTTGATCAGCCATCACTGTTTTAACATCAGCAAAATCTAAATTAATTAAACCGGGTGATGTAATTAATTCAGAAATACCTTGAACACCTTGACGTAAAACATTATCTGTTTCTTGGAATGCTTCAAGCATCGGTGTCTTCTTGTCAATGATTTCAAGTAAACGGTTATTAGCAATAACAACTAACGTATCAACTTGATCTCTCAGATTAGCTATTCCTTCAGCAGCAAAACGGCTACGTTTAGGTCCTTCAAATGTAAATGGACGTGTTACAATTCCGACTGTTAAAATGCCTTGATCTTTAGCGATTTTAGCTACAACAGGAGCAGCTCCTGTTCCTGTTCCACCACCCATTCCAGCAGTAACGAAAATCATATCAGCGCCATCAATAGCTTCGATAATTGCTTCTTCACTTTCTTGTGCAGCTTTACTACCAATATCTGGAGTTGCACCAGCACCTAATCCACGAGTCAATTTAGGACCCAATTGAATTTTAATTTCTGCCTTTGAGCTTTCCAATGCCTGAACATCAGTATTTAATGCAATAAACTCAACACCTGAAACATTTTCATCAATCATACGATTAACAGCATTACCACCAGCGCCACCGACACCAATTACTTTTATTACTGCGCCTTTATCTTCACTTGAGTCCAAAGAAAATTCCATTACTTACTTCCTCCTATTTAATCGAAAAATTCATTAAAAAAGTTTTTAACTGATTTTAATGGATCCCCTGATGTTTTTGGTTTTCTAGTTTTTTTAACTTTGTTTTTTACTTCTTGCTTCTTAGGTTTTTCGTTGTCTGGTTCAACAATACTATAACTTAATTGATCAATATCAAGTCCCATTGCACTTTTCACTAATAATGTGACTTCATCTTGCTCGACTGCATAATTAATCAATCCTAAGGCTTGTGCAAATGAAGGATAGCGTAATCCCATTTGATCAGGGACGTAGGTTTTAACTTGAACTTGCAAAATTTCTGATGCTAATTCTGTAATTCCTGGTAAAGCTGCAAGACCACCAGTTAAGATAACGCCACCTGGTAATTCTAACGCCTTGATAGCATCTAATGAACTTTTTATTTTATCTAAGATTTGAGAGATTCTTGCTTCAATAATCTCTGCTAAATATTTTTCAGAGATATTGATTGGCTCACTTTGTCCAACAACATCAACTGGGAAAACATCATCTTCTGATGCTAACTCAGAATTAGCAAATCCATAATTGCGTTTCAATTTTTCAGCATTTTCAACAGATGTATTAAGAACCACTGAGATATCTTTCGTGACAAAATCGCCACCCTCTTGGTCCACGTATGTAAATTTCAACTTATGATCATGAATCACTGAAGCAGTCGTTTGACCACCACCGAGATCAATAAGTACAGTACCAAAGTCTCTTTCGCCATCTGACATCGCAACTGATGCAAGTGCTAATGGGTTCACGATTGTTTCTCTGATAGTTAGCCCAGCATTTTCAACACATTTTTTTAAATTATGAATAATTGTTTTTGGGCCAGTATAAACTGATCCATGCATTTCTAATCTCACACCAATCATACCACGAGGATCCTTAATGCCATCAAATCCATCAACTACAAATTCATCAGCAATAATATCAATGATATCTCTTTCTGGTGGTAAATTTTGAACTAATGCTGCACTCGCAACATTCACAACATCTTCATTTGTAATTTCTTTTGATTCATCTGAAACGGCAATCATGCCGTTACAAGGAATAATTTGTAATAAATTAGCAGGAATACCAACATGTACTTCGTGAATCTGAATATTTGCTTTTTCTTCAGCTTGTTTAATAGCTTTTTGTACTGAAATTACAGCCTTATCAATATCGACTACAATTCCCCTATTCAAACCTTGTGAGCGTTCATTACCAATACCAATTACGTTCAATTGACCATTAACGTATTCAGAAACGATAACTTTAATTGATGTCGTACCGATATCTAACCCCACATATATACCTGCGTTACCCATCTGAAAAAGAACCTCCTTACAGCTTGCTTTTAATATTATTTTTTATAAGATATAGTACTCATATTTTACCACATTAAGACCTGATTTAGAAAGGATATCCCATAGGCCATACCAACTTTGTTAACTTTTCTTATTATATGGATAAGAATATGCACCCACTTCTAAATCAACGACACCTTTTTTCTTCATTTTAGATGAGATACTTGGATAGAAAGCCATTTTATCGGCAAAATTATCAATATTAGCAATAATTTTATTTCTGTCATTCATGTATATATATATTCGCTGATTATTCACTTTGGATGGTTGATAATCGATTTCTGATATTCCATTTCTGATTTTCATCGGAATTTTTTTATATTGTTTAACCATTTTTTGCAATATATTTGTTTGATTAAACTTAGAATACGTAGGATAATTCCCCACTGGTTGGTCAAATTTCTTACTTCCAATTGTCCCATTCAAAAATAATTGATAGTATGTTTTATTTTTATAAATATATCCTGCAAGATCATATTCATTAATAGAAAGTTTAACACCATTCCATTTATTATGGCTAACAGTTAGTGACTTCACCTGTGGCAATTCTTTTTTTATATCCTTTAAAATAGCTTTTTTTCTAAAAAACGCGTGGGATAATGGATCATTAATGTGTAAATTACTAGCATTTTCTACTTGTACTTTTGAAACTGTTTTTTCACCTGAAATACTAATATTTTGTATTTTACTTAATGGTGAAATAAAATATAGTGCAATTAAACCAATAATCAGAAACGAACCAATTATAATAATTAATTTTTGTTTTAGGGCATGATGTTGATATTTTTTTAATTTTGGTAATCGGTCACTAATTGTTTTGGGGTTTCCAAAAAAATCGAATCGTTTATTTTTCTTCTTTTTTTTCTCTTGTAAGGCCTCCCAAGGTGTCAATTCAGCTTTTTTTCTTTTTAAGAATTTATTTTTTGACATCTTATTTGGCCTCCTAACTTATTCTTTAATTTTGATTAAATCTTCCATAACCTTAATTAGATTATCTGCAGCATTGGGCACACCCATTTTACGTGAATTATTAGCCATCTGTCTTCTCACATCAGTATTGAGCATCATTTCATCTGAAACCATGACCAATTTTGATCCCGTTAACTTATCCTCAGTAATAAGCTTAGCTGCATTATTATCAACTAGACTCATTGCATTTTTTACTTGATGATTATTTGTAACATAAGGGCTAGGCACCAAAATAGATGGTAATCCAAGTGCAGTTATTTCTGCTATACTTGTTGCACCAGCACGTCCTAAAATGACAGAAATATGGCTTAATAAATTAGGCATATTATTTAAATATGGTTTTATCACAATATTTTTATTTAATTCTATCCCGTTTAAATCATTCATAATTTTATCGTAGTGAACGTTACCTGTAACAAATAAAATTTGATATGGTTTTTTATTTAATTCAGGAATTGCTTCAACCATTGCTTGATTAATTTTCGCAGCTCCTCTTGAACCACCAAAAACTAACATCGTTGGTACATCATCTAATAATCCATATTGCGATAATGCTTCAATTTCTGTTTCATTTACAACCTGTTGTGCGCGGGGATTCCCTGTGAAAACAACTTTTTTCTTAGGAAATTGATCTGCAACTGATTCAAAAGAAATAGCTACTTTATCAACAAAGTGGCTCAAAAATTTATTTGTTACACCTGCAACACTATTTTGTTCATGAACAATAGTTGGAATATGTAATCGAGCAGCAGCATAAACCACTGCACCACATACGTAACCGCCTGTTCCAATAACAATGTCTGGTTTAAATTCTTTAATCATTTTCTTTGCGTCTTTCACACTTTTTAAAAATAGTTGGACTGTCTTAATATTTTCTACTGATAACGATCTTTTAAATCCTTGAATTTTAATTGTTTTAAATGGAATTCCATTATCTGGAACGATTCGGCTCTCAAGTCCTTTTTCAGTCCCAACATATAAAAATTCAGCCGTTGGATCTTTTACTTTTAGCGCTTCAATAAGGGCCAACGCAGGGTAAATATGCCCGCCAGTGCCACCACCAGAAACAATAATTTTCATTTTATTTATCCTCTACTTGCATTAATTTTTCAACCGCTTCAATATATTTGTCACCACGTACTTCAAATGAAGGATATTGATCCCAACTAGCTGCTGCTGGGGATAACAATATAATATCATTGTTATCACTTAATTTATATGCTTCGGGAACAGCTGCAACAACATCAGTGACTTGCTTAATTTGAGTAATACCTGCCGCTTCTCCAGCATTTCGCATTAAATCAGCTGTTTCACCGAAAACAATCATTGCTTTTACATGTGCTTTAAGTACAGGCACCAATTTTTCAAACGTAAATCCTCTATCTAATCCACCAGCTAATAGTATAATTGGATTCGAAAATCCTTTTACAGCCATCTCAGTTGCTTCAATATTAGTTGCCTTTGAATCATTATAGAATTTGCGATTATGCCATGCGCTAACAAACTGTGTACGGTGGCGTACTCCTGTAAATGTCGATAATACTTCTTGAATAGCAGTATTTGTTACACCTTTAATTTTAGCAGTTACGATAGCTGCAAGCGCATTTTCAATATTATGTTCACCAGGAATATTAACTTCATCCGATTTCATAATGAATTCATTCTGATAGTAAATATTTCCGTCTTTTACATAAGCCCCTGTTTCAATTTCATCTAATCTAGAAAATGGCACAATGTTAGCAGAACTTGTTTTAGCTAGTTCACGAAGTTCTTTTAAATCCCAATTGACAACAAGAAAATCACTAGAATCTTGATTTTCAGTTATTCTCATTTTTGCTTTCACATAATTTTCTCGAGTTTTATGGTAATCCGTATGTGCCTCATAAATATTAGTAATAACGGCTATTTCTGGTTTCAATTTATCAATGCCACATAATTGAAAACTTGATAATTCAGCTACAATAATATCATTTTTGGTTACCTTTTTTGCTACGGCAACAGATGGAACACCAATATTTCCAGCGACAAATGCACGTCCTTGCTTTCTTTCTTGATTTAACATCAATGAAATCAGCGTCGTTGTAGTTGTCTTACCATTCGTTCCTGTAACCCCGATCATTGGCGCTTCAGAAATTTCATAAGCAAGCTCTGGTTCTGTAATAATAGGTAAACCTTTTTCCATTGCCTTTTCAATAAGTAAATTTGTATATGGAATTCCAGGGTTTTTTACGACTAACTCAAAATCCTCATCTAGTAAAGAGAGTGGGTGTCCGCCCGTAATCACTTTGATTCCTTCAGCCAAAAGCTCTTTAGCTTCAGGGTTATCATCAATATTTTTATGATCATTCACAGTCACAAATGCGCCTAAATCTTTTAAAAGTTTGGCTGCATTCAAGCCACTCTTTGCTAAACCTACAACTAGAACCTTTTTATTTTGATAATTCGTAATATTTTTCATTCCAATTAAATCTCCCTTTATAAAATGACTAGTAACGTTAAAATCGCAGCAATTAACCCAATAGTCCAAAAGACAATATCAATTTTCCATTCATTCCAACCACTCATTTCAAAATGATGATGAATTGGGCTCATCTTGAATATGCGTTTACCTGTTAATTTAAATGAAGCTACTTGTAAAATAACACTTGCCGTCTCACAAACAAATATAATACCAATAAAAATGAGTGATAGTTCTTGGTGTAATAAAATTGAAACGGTTGCTAATGCACCACCTAATGCTAACGATCCCATATCTCCCATGAAAACTTTAGCTGGTTTATGATTAAACCAAATGAACGCAATTAATGCGCCAATGACAGATAAACAAAAAATAAGTACATCCTTTTGTTGTTGTACTTGCGCAACAACTGCATATGCACCGAATGCAATAATTGATTGACCTGAAACAAGACCGTCAATTCCATCAGTTAAATTAACCGCATTAGAGAATCCAACAAGCCAAATAATAATGAATACAGCATAAAGAATACCGATTGAGACCTCACCAAAACCAAAGACATTAATTGCAAGTGGCAAATGTTCATGGACATAAACGACGGTGAAGATTAATCCACCAACTATTTGACCCAATAATTTTTGCCAAGGCTTTAAACCTTCATTTTGTCGTTTGAATAATTTGATACTGTCATCCCAAAATCCTAAAATAGCATATAAAAATAAGATGAAAATCATAATCATCATCGCTGGTGTCATAGAATTAGCCCATATACCTGTCCAAATTGCAGTAATAATAATAGCAATATTAAAGACAAATCCACCCATTGTTGGTGTACCAGACTTTTTCTCATGCCATTTTGGTCCTTCTTCTCTAATCATTTGCCCTTGTTTACGTATTCTAAAATAGCCAATAAATAATGGCATAAACATAAACGTTAATGCGAATCCACTTACCAACGGTATAAACATTTCTGGTTTAGTCATTGTCTTATCCTCACTCAATTCTTATTTTTTATTTAATGCTCCCGATGCTTCTTCAACATCGTCAAAATGCACTTTTTCTCGACCAAGAATTTGATAATCTTCATGACCTTTACCAGCAATTAAAATAACATCTCCTGGTTGCGCCTTTTTTATTGTTTGAGCAATTGCATCGTGTCGATCCATTATAACAGTTGCTCTATTTTCTGGAATTCCAGTCAGCATGTCTGCCATAATTTCCTTAGGATCTTCAGTTCTAGGATTATCCATAGTAAATACTGGGTAATCACTATGGTCAGCAGCAATTTTTGCCATTTTAGGACGTTTTCCTTTATCACGATCACCACCGCAGCCAACAATGCAATAAATTTTATTTTGTGCAAAATCTTGTATTGTCTCTAAGACATTTAATAACCCATCTGGTGTGTGCGCGTAATCTACAATTACACTGATACCCGTTTTAGAAGGCACTAATTGAAAACGACCTTTAACACCAGTCACTTTTTCAAGTGATTTAATAATTTGTGTTTCATCAAGTCCAGCAGCATATGCGGCACTAAACGCAGCAAGCATATTATAAACATTAAACAAGCCGATTAATTGCATTGTAACATGAGTTGTTTCACCAAAAAGAATTAAATCAAACTCAGTTCCATGACTCTTAATTTCAATATTTTTAGCTTGAATCATGGCATCATCATTTTCGATACCGTAAGATAATATTTGAGCAGAAGTAAACTGAGTAAACGTTCGAGCCACTGGGTCATCAAAATTTAAAACAGCCACTTTTGAGTCGCCTGATTCAGTATAATGATTACCCAACTGAGCAAATAACATACTTTTTGCATGTGCATAATTTTCCATTGTTTTATGAAAATCTAAATGATCTTGTGTCAAATTTGTAAAAACTGCGATATCAAAATCAATACCCCATACACGTCCTAAGACTAACGCATGTGAAGAAACTTCCATTGCAACAGTTTCAACTTTTTCTTGTTTCATTTGTGCTAAAGTTCTTTGCAATGTAATAACATCTGGAGTTGTATTATTCGAAGGATACAGTGTATCATTTATTTTACGATACATTGTACCGATTAAACCTGTTTTTTGATTTAAGTCACGATAAATTTGTTCAATCAAATGTGTAACAGTCGTCTTACCATTTGTACCAGTAACACCAATCATTCTCATCTGCTGACTTGGGACGCCATAAAATGCATCGGCAAGAATTGCCATCGCACGATTTGTATCTTGGACATAAACGACTGGAACAGGTACATCAACTGGTTTACGAGCAATAATAATCTTCGCACCTTTTTCAACCGCTTGATTCACAAAATCATGTCCATCAACTGTATAACCTTCAACAGCAACAAATAGACTATCTTCAACAACTTCTCTTGTATCTTGTGTTAATAGCTTAATATCTAACTCTGAATCAATCGCCGTTGATACTCGTTTAAATTTTAAACTTTGGATTAATTTATCTGCTCTCATATCTATATTCACCTTTTTATTTTAACGTTAATTTCACCATAGTTGATTTTTTAACAACTGTATTCGCCTTAATACTTTGAGCTGCTACATAACCACTACCCGTTGTCGTTAAGTTTAGTTTCATTAATTCTGCAGCATTCACCGCATCACTCTTTGACCAACCGGTTAAATCAGGCATAATCATTTCACCATTTGTTAATAACAATATTTTACGTCCGGATAATACAGTCGTTCCAGCAGGTGGATACTGATTAGCTACCGTTCTGCCATGTCCGATAACTGCAATATCTAGATTTTGTTCGTTTAATTTTGTTTTAGCTGATGAAGTTGAACTATTTGTAACGTCTGCTACTGTTACATTAGTCTTTGCAGTTGATACCGCTGTTGAACTGTCTTCTTCTAAAGTCCTCTTCATCAATGGATTAAATATTTGTGCCAAAATAGCATTACCACTGGTACCTTGCATATTTTGTGGTTGTTTCATCGTTACATACATAATATATTTTGGATCTTTGGCCGGCGCCATACCTACAACTGAAAAGACATAATTTGCATCACCCGTTAGATATCCAGTTCCATTTGGATCCGAAATTTGGGCAGTTCCTGTTTTTGCAGCTATCTTGTAACCATCAATTTTAAAGGCATTACCGGTCCCATAATTTTTGTAGATAACATCTTGCATCATGCTTAATACTTCTTTAGACGTTGATTTTTTAATAACTTGTCCTAAATTTGTTGTTTTAGCTTGATACGTTGTTTTTCCAGTATTAGGATCTACAATTTTATCCACAAGCGTTGGTTTGATCATCTTACCGTTGTTTGCAAATGCCGTAAAACCTTGCATCATTTGCATAGTTGTCACATTTATTCCTTGACCAAAAGCTGTATCTGCTTGTTCAATTGGGTATTGAAATTCAATACTACCTTTTGCTTCATTAGCTAATCCCAGATTTGTACTTTCCAGGAAACCAAATTTTTTAATATATTTAAGCCAAGCAGTATGCCCCATCGCTTGTTCCAACTTAGCCATACCAACATTACTTGAACGAGCGAAACCTTCACGATAAGTGATTAAACCCCAACCAGATGTATTCCAATCAGGAACAATCTTAGTTCCCACTTTTAAAACACCTGATTTATAGACGGCATTCTCATTGTAGGCATTATTTTCAATAGCAGCTGCCATTGTAAATACTTTCATAGTCGAGCCAGGTTCATAACTATCTTCAATTAGCGTATTACGCCACATCTTTGAAATACCACTTTTGGTATCTGCATTAAATGTAGGCCGTTGACTTCCTGCCAAAATTTTTCCATTTTTAGCATTCATTATAACAACATTCATTGATTTAGGATTATATGTTTTTTGTACGTTAGTTAGAGTTGTTTCAAGATACGTTTGTAATTTTGTATCAATGGTTGTATAAATATTATTTCCATTTTCAACTTTTTTTGTTTTTGTCTTTGAGTTTGGTAGTTGGTAACCATAACTATCTTTTTGGACCTTTTTTAACCCGTCTGTTCCACTTAATTGTTTATTAAATGCTAATTCTAGTCCCATTACACCAGATAAAGTTGAATCACCTTTTTTTGAAGTGCTTTTTGTCACACCAATTAAATGTGATGCAAAAACACCATTTGGATATAATCTTGCTTGTGTTTCAGTGAAATAAATACCTTTTAAATCTGCTGATTCTATCTTGTTTTTTGTTTCCAAAGATAAGTTTTTACCAGAATTACCAAATTCAACTTGGTAAGTTCCTTTTTTTGCATTCAAAATATTGTAAACTTTAGATTCTTTCATTCCAATCGCATCACTAATAACTTTTGCAGCTTTACTCTTATCAGTAACGTATAACGCTTTGTTATTTGCACCAACATATGATTTTGATAGAACTGCATAAATTGAGTAGTTTGTTGTATCTTCAGCAATCGGTTGATTTGAATCATCATAAATGGTTCCTCTATTTGCTTTATCAATTCGACTATTTTCATAAAGTGCCTGTGTTTGGCTACTTAAATTAACATCTGAAACTTTTCCACCTATTACAATATAAGAAAAACGAATGATAAACATCAAAAGAATCGCTAAAACGGCCAGGATTAGTAGCACACCAAACCTTTGCCTATTTCTACGTTTCTTTTTCATGTCATTTATCATCCGTTGCTTTTGATTATTCATTTCGTTACATTCCTTATTCTACTCTCACTTAAATTAAGACCATTTTTATTAGCGATACTATTTAATCGATCATTACTGGCAAGTTCGTTCACTTCTTGTGTCAAATCAGAACTCTTAGTTTGAATAGCTGTTATTTCGCTGTTAATATTTTGTAAAAATTGACTACTATTAGACAACTCTACCTGAGATGAAACTAGCATAAGCATAAGTACCAAAGAAATTGCACCAATTAAACCAAATAATGATTTTTCAATTCTAGAAAATGCAACACTTTGTGATCCCACTGTTTTTTTATGTATAGGTTGTTGTCTTGGATTTTCTTTATATTCTCTTGGCATTTGTCGTGCTGTGCTATTTTGTGCCATGATATGTAACCCCTTTATTATAAAATATTATTTTTTCAATCGTTTTATAATTCTCAATTTTGCTGAATGTGCACGCCTATTATTCTGTAATTCTAATTCTGATGGTAAAATTGGCTTTTTATTAACTAGTGCATAATTTGGCTGAATATTATCTGGAATTACAGGTAAACCCGGTGGTAACTCTGGTAAACTTGTTCGTTCCTTAAACATCGTTTTGACCAATCTATCTTCTAATGACTGAAATGTAATAACGCTAACTTGCCCCTTAACATTAATTAAATCAATTGCTTGCTCTAATGAATCTTCTAAAACACCCAATTCATCATTAACCGCAATTCGAATAGCTTGAAAAACTTTTTTAGCAGGGTGCCCACCTGTTCGTCTTGCACGAGCCGGAATACCCATTTTAATTAATTCAACTAATTGACTAGTTGTAACAATTTCTTCATTTTCTCTAGCATTTTCAATCTGACGAGCAATTGACTTTGCAAATTTTTCTTCACCATATCTAAAAAAGATTCTAATAAGTTCTTGATATGTCCAATTATTAACAATCTCTTTAGCTGTTAATTCTGCACTTAAATCCATCCTCATATCTAACGGCGCATCGTGCTGATAACTGAAGCCTCGTTCTGCGACATCAAATTGTGGGGATGATACACCTAAGTCATAGAGTACACCATCTACTTCCGTGACATTAAGTTCCAGTAACGCGGCTTTTAAATCTTTAAAATTGCGTTTAATAAACGTAACTTGTCCATTTTCTATGTATTTTTTTAAATGCCCTTCATTATAAGTAATCGCTGTTTGATCTTGGTCAAAAGCATATAAATGTCCCTCCGTACTTAGTTGAGACAGGATTAGGGCACTATGTCCACCGCCACCCAAAGTACAATCAACATATATACCATCTGGTTTAATAGCCAACCCATCTACTGCTTCATTTAGTAGTACTGTTTCATGTTCAAATGTCGTCATAGTTTTATCCCCTTTCATACGTGTTATTTAAAATCCAAAATCAATCATATTTTCTGCAATTTCATCAAAATTTTCTGATGCACTCTCTGAAAAACTATTCCATCGATCTTCACTCCATACTTCGAATCTGTTTGAAACACCTACTAGCACACATTTTTTTTCTAAATCAGCATGTGTTCTTAAAGGAACTGGAATATTAATACGGCCTTGTTTATCAAATTCACATTCTGTAGCTGCAGAATATAAAAATCTTACAAAAGCCCGTGAATCTTTTTTTGTTAAAGGGAGTGTTTTAAGCTTTTCTTCTAGGAGTGTCCACTCTGTTTGTGTATATCCGAATAAACAACCATCCATACCTCGAGTAATAACAAATTTCTCACCTAATTCCTCACGAAATTTAGCTGGAATAATTAATCTACCTTTAGTATCTAAAGTGTGTTTAAATTCGCCCATAAACATTGTGTACAGCCCCCCTTCATAGTAACTATTTAAATTTTACCACAATGCCCCACATTCCACCACTGAATTCCCCAATATTATGATTTTAAATGATAATATACAAAAAAACACTCAATCCTTTTTAGATTAAGTGTTTTTTACATTACTTATAATTAAAAATGTAGGACGATATCCTTAAAATAGTACTAAAAAGAGAAGCATTAAGAGGTACCATCCAAGCATATAAATATCAGTAATTTTCCAAATGGTCTTGAAAAATTTTGCATAAATTAATTCTCCATCTCGATACGCATACATAAGCGCACTAGCAATACCAATTAAGCACCAAGAAAATATTATAAATGGTGTAATCGATAAATTAAACTCTCGTACTGATAAAATATGTGTCAATAAAAGAAGTAATGGTGGTAAAAAATCAATGATTTGCAACCGTTTAGGCCAATTTTTACGTAAAATACGTTTAAGTAAAGTTAAAATTAGAATATATCCAAATATTAAAATTATCGACCCATACCAAGTTCCAAAAAATGGTAAAAGTTTCATAAATTACCCCTTTTAGATACTGCTTAAAAAGACATCATGTAATGCATTAACAGCAGTTTTTAAATCGTCCTGTTGAACTAAAATCCAAATTGTCGTATAACTATCAGTTGTTTGAAGAATATTAATATCCTTCTCAGCTAGTGCTGTTACAATTTTGGCCGTAACACCTGGTGTTCCAGTCATCCCCGCTCCCACAATTGAAACTTTCGCACAGTTTGGAAGCACTGAGACATCAATTCCAGCATCTACTAAAAGTTGTTTAGCTTTTTTTTCATCATCATTGAACAAATTAAAGAGGACTTTGCCAGGTGAGATATTAATAAAATCAACGCTCAAATTATTATTGGACATCAAATTAAAAACATCTTTTGGAGCATGATTAACTGTTTTAATTGTAAATTGACTGAGTCCAGTCACATGAGCAATACCAGTTACACTACGATAATGCTTTACACCTAAGTTTCGGTCGGTCACAAGGGTTCCCATCTCTTCAGGACTTTGCCAAGTTGAGCGAATCCGAACTGGAACATGGGCTTGTTGCGCAATTTCCACTGCACGAGGATGGATAACTTTCGCACCTTCATGAGCCATATTTGCAACTTCTTCATAACTGACTGTTTCTAGAAATTTTGCCTTTGTAACTAATCTAGGATCGGCAGTCATCATCCCTGACACGTCAGTAAAAATATCGACACGTTCAGCATCTAATGCTGCTCCAAGTAATGCAGCTGTCGTATCACTTCCACCACGCCCAATAGTCGTCGTTTGACCTTTACTTGTAGCACCTTGGAACCCAGTCACAACTAAAACATCAGCATCTTTAAATGCCTCATCAATTAAATCAGTATTAATGTTAATTACTTTAGCATTCTGAAATTCATCAGTTGTTTCAACTCCAGCATCCTGCCCTGTTAAAGCAGCAGCTTTAATGCCTTCCTTATTCAATAATTCAGAAAAAACTGCGGCAGAAATAGTTTCACCAACAGAAACAATCATATCAAGTTCTCTATTAGAAAGTAATGATTGCTCTCCATCGACAAGTCCTAATAATGAATCAGTTGCATAAGGTGCACCTTTACGCCCAATTGCTGAAACAACGACAACGACTTGATACCCTTTATCAACTGAATATTTTACGTGTTTTAAAGCTGCTCGTCTCGACTCATCGTCTTGAACCGATGTGCCACCAAACTTCTGAACCATAATTGTCATTATTTTGAACTCCCACTATTTATTATTTAGCTTTTTCTGTTACTGTTTTACTATCTTCTAATATGTCACTTTCAATGTAAATACGATGCCATACCATAAATGTTAAGACAGTCCATATTTTTCTGGAGTTATCTCTAACACCAGCACGATGTTCATCCAATAAATCTATGAAATATTGTTTGTTAAAAAATTCATCTGTTTGAGAATCATTAATAATTTGTTTAGCCCAGTCATACATTTCGTCTTTTAACCAAAAACGAATAGGCACAGGGAAACCTAATTTTTTACGATTTAAAACATGGTCAGGAACGATACCTTCAGCAGCTTTGCGTAAAGCATACTTGGTTGTTCCATGTGCAATTCTCAAATCTGCAGGCACTTCAGAAGCAACTGCAAAAACTTCTTTATCCAAAAATGGTGTTCTCAATTCTATGCTGTGTGCCATTGTTGTACGATCGGCATTATGCAATAAATCTCCATTTAACCATGTATGCATATCAATAAATTGCATTTGATCTATTTTATTGTAATCTTTTGATGCATTATAATATTGGCCAGTAATACTTTGGAATGGATGATTTTTATTATAGTCTTTAAAGAATGCTTCTTTTTCTTTTTCATTAAAAATAAAAGCATTACCAACGTAACGATCCTCCATTGGTGTCGTGCCTCGAAGAAGGAAACTTTGTCCACGCATCCCTTTAGGCATCATTTGAGCAATTTTATTCAACGCACCATTAATTGGTTTAGTGTATTTAAATCCTTTTAATGATTCAGGTTCATGATAAATAGTGTAACCACCAAATAGTTCATCAGCACCTTCACCCGTCAATGCAACTTTAACACGTTTTCTGGCCTCTTTAGCAAGGAAATATTGAGGCACAGCAGCCGGATCAGCCAAGGGATCATCCATATTCCAAATAAAATGTGGAAAAGCCTTCATAAATGCTTCAGCCGTAATAACAGAACTAAAATTAGCGACATTTAATTTTTCTGCGGTTTCTTGCGCAACATCTATTTCACTATAGCCTTCACGTTCAAATCCAACTGAAATTGTTTCTAATTTTGGATTTAATTCTTTAGCAATAGCAACAATAATAGACGAATCAATTCCACCAGATAAGAATGAACCAACTGGTACATCGGCACGCATATGCTTATCAACTGAATCAATTAAGACGTCTTTAATACGTTTAATATATGTCTCTTCTGGACGAACTACTGGATGAAATTCGGCAGAAAAATATCGTGTAATGACTGGCTTCTCGCCTAATTTTTTCGTTAAATAATGTCCAGGTTGTAACATATCAATTTCTTTAGTTAACGTTTCTGGTTCTGGTACAAATTGGAATGTCATATAATCTTGAAGTGCATCTTTATCAAATGTCTTATTTTTTAAAACTTTATAAATAGCTTTACTTTCCGAACCATAATAAAAATTGTCATCTGCTATAGCGTAATAAAATGGTTTAATCCCAAATTGATCACGGGCAGCAAAAAGTGTTTTTTCTTGCGTATCCCAGATAACAAATCCAAACATTCCGCGGAATTGCTTAACAGCTTCTGCACCGTACTTAGCATACATACCTAAAATGACTTCTGAATCAGAATCTGTTTTAAATTCATAACCATCAGCAACTAATGCTTCACGTAGTTCAATATAATTATAGATTTCACCGTTGAAAGTTAACCAGTAACGTTCATTTTCATATGAAAGTGGTTGGTGTCCGCCTTCTAAATCAATAATACTTAATCTTCTAAATCCCATTGTTATATCATCATCACTAAAATAACCTGAATCATCAGGACCACGGTGAACAATCATTTTTGTCATATTATGAACAATTTTATCGTAATCATCATTGGTATTTTTTTGTCTGTCGCTCAATACACCTGCAAATCCACACATATTTTCATCCCTCATTTTCATAAAAATCAATGTCTTATATTATAGATGATTCTACCATATATTTCAATTTAGGTTACAGTTATGTTTACTATTATAGCGTATTTGAACTAATCTTAACAACTAGATGTCTGAATTAACGAAAGCTTAAAAAATTTGGTATACTATGTATTATGTTATTCGAATAAAGGGGACTTTGATATTGATAGAATATTATACATCAACTGAGTTAGGTACAATTCAAAAAATAAAAGAATACAGTAAATCATGTTGGATTAACGTTACAAATCCTTCTGAAATAGAAATAAATGAACTTATTAAAAAGTATGCTATACCACGAGACTATATGACCGCTATTTCAGATGATCAAGAAAATTCAAGAACTGAAGGATTGTCTCAAAATATTGTTCCTGACTTAGTCTTAATGCAGTACCCTCATCGCATTAGAAACTCGCTAGGCTACTTAGAATACCAAACGTTTCCTTTTTCAATTATCTTAGCAGATGATGCAATAATTACAGTCTCAAATAGTGAACCAGATTTTATCAGTAAATTTATCGCGGATAGTCCAATTCATCAAATTAAAACGATAACATCGGATCAATTCACTTTGAAATTACTTTGGTATCTATCACAAAGTTTTGTCGTTGCGTTAAAATCTATCATTCAAGAAACCGAAAATTTAGAAAAATCACTTGCTAAAGCAACTAAAAATGAGCAATATTATCAAATGATGTCAATGCAAAAAAGTTTAGTTTATTTTGATGCTGCTTTAAAGAAAAATAATCCAGTACTTCAATCTATGGTTGACTCAAATGAGCATTTCAAACAAAAGGCAACTGATGATTTACTCACAGATGTTTTAATCGAGAACCAACAAGCCGAAACAATGACAAGCATTCAAACTAAAATATTAGAGAATTATGGTGAAATGGTTTCATCAGTTATTTCAAACAATTTAAATATTATCATGAAGGTCTTAACGTCGATGACGATTATTTTAACGATACCAACAATCGTTGGCGGTATGTTCGGCATGAACGTATCCCTTCCTGGTGCAGACACTCATTTTTCATTCTGGTGGTTACAATTAATCACGTTAATAATTTGTTTATTAACTGCTTATTATTTAAAGAAAAATGACTACTTTTAAGTTGACATTTTACTTATAAAAAAGTTATAGTTACACTATTAGATTTGAGAGGGTGGGTAAAACATGAAGAAAAAGAAATCTACATTCCAAAAAATCACAATGTTTGTCGTGTGGTTAATGATTCTTGTAACAGTCGGTGGTGTCGTTTTAACCGCAGTTATGTCAATCGCTTAATTTAAAAATAAAAATTTTAAAGGTTCCCAGCTTAATTAGCTAGGAACCTTTTTTATAAAAAAAGGCGGATTATTATATCCGTCTTTTTCTGTCTATTCTATTTAGCTAGGAAGATTCCTGGACTTTTTTTAAGTATGATACTAAGTATCAAGGTAGCAATAATCATGTTAATAATCATACTCCCACCATTGACAACTGCTGAGTACACAACTGGAGAAAGCCCCCATTGAACATATTTTGACCAAAAAATGATACCAGCCATAAAATGAGCACTGTATTTTAGAAATACAGCTATTAAAATCGCAAAAGTCAGTGATTGTATGGCACCACGCATATTTTTAGTACGCAACTGACTTAAAAAACGAGCAGAGAATAACCCAGAAAATCCTAGTACCAAATTAGCAACTGGATACTCTAAGATAGCCTGAACCGGCGTTAATACAAACGCAGTTCCAATTAAAATAGGTAATATACCATATAGTAACCCAATAATTAATCCCATTTTTAATCCGCGTCGTAAACTGTATACCACAATAGGTAACACACCTAGTGCAATATCAATATTTGGCGGATTAGGAACAAATGATAGCGCCATTGCTAAAGCGGCCATAACGACCCCTTCTAGTAATATCAATAATTTTTTTCTTTCCAACAAAAAAACCTCCTTTGACTTAGTAAACCAAGCACAAAGAAGGTGTTAATCTTCTACACACAATTCCTACGTTTGCATTAACAAACAGGTTCCAAGGGTCTGAATTTCTTCACTCTCAGCCAAAATTAATCGGCTCCCCTTTGTGTTGGTCTCCGATTAATAATATCGCATACATCCTGAAAAACGTCAAGCGTTTCCATTCCTATAATATCGGTGAAAGAAGTCTTGAAAACTGTTGCTTAAATTTCAACCAATGTGATTGATCATTAAAATACCTTTTCGTTAAAAGACTACTTTGTTCCATATCAGTTTCAAAAATTGTTTTAAGTGTGCTTGCCACACCTACATCATAAATAAATGCATTCGCTTCAAAGTTTAACTTAAAACTTCTAAAATCAAAATTAGCTGAACCAACGGATGCAACCATTTCATCAATTACAACTGTTTTAGCGTGTAAAAATCCATTGTTGTATTGATAAATTTCTACACCAATATTCGTTAGATCTTTCGCATAATACTGTGTAGCACGATAAACAAAGGCATGATCTGGCATACAAGGAATCATAATTCTAACCTGAACGCCTGAAGATACCGCAATATCTAACGCTTCTATAACAGAATCATCTGGAATTAAATAAGGTGTTTGAATATAAATATATTTTTTAGCTGAATTAATTAACTTAATATAACCTTTTTTTATTTGTTCAATTTCTGAATCAGGTCCACTAGAAACAATTTGCATGTTAACTTTACCTTTTGTAACAGTTTGTGGAAAATAACTTGACTGGTAATTAATCTGATTATTTCTCGCAGTTGCATTCCAATCCATAATGAACCTACTTTGTAGTGATCCGACAGCGTTTCCAAATACGCGAATATGTGTATCTCGCCAGTTACCAAATTTCTCACTTTCACCTAGATACTGATCACCGACATTGAATCCACCGATGTAACCGATTTTACCATCAATAACGACAATCTTTCTATGATCTCTAAAGTTCAAACGAAGATTTGAAAATGAAAAATGTGAACCCAGAAAGGCTTCTGCTTTACCGCCCAATTCCTCAAGATGTTTGAAGAATTTTTTAGTAGTTCCCTTTGATCCCAATGCATCATAGATGATTCTAACTTCAAGACCTTCATTTGCTTTCATTTCAAGTAACGTCAATAGTTCATTTCCAATATGCCCATCTTCGAATGCATAATACTCAACATGGATATGGTGTTTAGCTTTACGAATGTCTTGAAATAACGTCTTAAACTTATCATGCCCATCAATAAATAACTGAACCTCATTCTTCTTAGTTAAAATAGATTTCTCTATTTCTAAAAACATATGCATGATTTCGTTTACATCATCAGTATATTTACCGCTTGTTGTTAATTCTCCTCTGGCCCATTCTTCTTTTTGTTGATCTACTAATTGGTCAACACCCATACGACCCTGTGTTTTAATATCAAATATTTTTTCTTTTGAAATTTTCTTACCAAAAAAAAGATAAATTAAAAATCCAAAAATAGGTATACCTATCAAGACAAGAAGCCATGCCCATGTTGCAGCAATATCACGTTTTTCTCTAAAGACGGTCACAATTGCCGCTAACAAGTTCAATAAAAAAACAAGTAGCACACCAATATTTACATATGTCATATAGTCCCTCCAAAATTAATTATTTTGAATATTATTATTTTCACCAAACCATTTTTGATTTAATTCTTTTAGATAACCTTTGTTTTGCAACTCTGTTATTGCCCTATTAATTTTTAATTGCATTGTTGTATCAGATTTTCGCATACCTACCGCAAAATCTTCAGTTTTAAAATTACCATTTATCACGTTATATGCATTTGAATTCGACTGATGCTTAATAAAGTAGTTCGCATAGACATCATCAATTAAAAGTCCTTGAATTCTATCTGCATTTAAATCGATAAAAGCATTATCAAATGAATCATATTGAACAGGTTCTTTATCTTTAATATTATCTTTTAAAATATCTGGATGCAAATTTAAGCTATCAAATCCAGCTGAACCACTTTGAACACCTAAAATTTTTTGTTTCATATCAGAAAAAGAATTAATTTCACTTGATTTTTTTGTTACTAATACTTGCTTGTTCGTTAAATATGTACGACTGAAAGCAACATTCTTAGCACGTGCAGTTGTTTTTGTATACCCATTCCAGATTAAATCAATTGTCCCATTTTTTAATTCCGTTTCTTTCATAGACCAATCAATTGTTTGGAAATCAACTTGAATATCATATTTTTCAAAAACTTTTTTTGCTAAATCAACATCATATCCTACTAAACTACCATCTTTTTGTCTGAATGTCATTGGCACAAAACTATCATCAATTCCGATAACAACGGTACCCTTTTTTTGAATTGATTTCCAACTATCAACCGAATTCATTGATTGGCTACTATTGCTACAGCCAGCTAATCCTATAAACATCATCATAAATAATATTGTAAAAACAATTTTTTTTTCTAATTGATTCATTTATTATCCTCTAATCTTCTAGCGGCTTAACTTTTAATAATTTATCCGCAATATTTTCAGCAAATGGTACATCATGTGTCACTATTATTTGAGTCATTCCGTCTACTTTCAACGATAATATTAAATTCTCTACTTCCTGGCGTAGTGCTGGATCAAGTGCTGAAGTTGGTTCATCATAACACAAGATTTTAGGATTCATCGCTAATGCACGTGCAATTGCAACTCGTTGTTTCTGCCCACCTGAAAGTTGGTAAGGATATAAATGCCCTTTATTTCCGAGAGATAAGCGATCTAATAATTTTTGTGCTTCTTCCTCGGCCTGGACTTTATTACGATTTAAAACTAATTTTGGAGCTAACGTTATATTATCTAACACTGAAAGATGAGGGAATAATTGAAATTCCTGGAATACTACCCCAATAACACTTTCGTTCGTATTATTACGATATGGATCAAATGGTGAGGCATCAATTAGAATATCTCCAGAATCAATTGATTCTAACCCACTAATACATCTCAATAAAGTCGTTTTTCCACCACCAGATGGACCAACAATACTAACAATTTCACCATCATTAACTGTTAAATTAATATCATCTAAAATTAATCGTTTTCCATAATACTTTTTAATATTTTTTAACTCTAGCATAGAATTACTCCTTATTTGTAATAACTATAATGTTTTTCAATTTTCTTCAAGACAAGTGTAAATATAGCTGTTAATAACAGATAGATTGCCCCAACCATCAATAGTGGGACGAGTGTTACATCACGACTCGTCGCTACGTTACCGGCTCTTAATAAATCGCCTAACCCAATAACATATACTAAACTTGAATCTTTAACTAAATTAATAATTTCATTTCCAATTGAAGGTAAAACGATCTTGAACACTTGTGGAATAATAATTGTCCTAATAGTTTGCCAATATGATAGACGCAATACCTTTGCACTTTCATATTGACCTTTAGGAATCGATTGCAATCCACCCCTAAATATTTCAGCAAAATACGCACCATAATTCAAAATAAATGCAAATAATGCCGCATCGTATCGACCGAATACAATATGAATATGGAACTGTTGTAGTGTTGGTAGTCCATAAAACACAAAAATTAATTGTAGTAGCAGTGGTGTTCCTCGCATTAACCAAACATAAAAATTCAAAAAATACTTAATTGGTTTTATTTTTGAAATTAATCCTAATCCGACAATTAAACCAAGTGGAATCGATCCAATGATCGTCCAAAAAAATATTTCTAACGTTAATTTAGCACCATCTATTAATGATGGCAAAATTTCTAATATATAAGTCATTACATTATCTCCCTTTAGTTAAATAAAAAAATCCTCTCAAGCCAAATCAAATTGACTCAAGAGGACGATAGCCGTGGTGCCACCTCAAATTCATATTTTTCTCACGAAAAATAACTTATGTAGATTAATAAAAATGAGTATAAAAAAACTCTATAGTCATTATTGACTATAGAGGGCGACGAATCGCGGTACCACCTCAAACATCATTAAATTCTCACAAATTTAATCTTAACGAGTTTATTAAACTACAGCTATAACGGGCTTATCCCGGACTTCCCTAATTAACTAGTTTAGGAAATCAACTCGCAGATGTGTTTCAGACTTAAGAACTGTATCTTTTCAGCAATCGATACTCTCTTTAAAAGTTTGTTTAAGCCTTAATCTTCTGTTCAACGTTTTTCTTAATTGATAATAATTTAGCATACTGTCATTAACATTGTCAAGAATTAGTCTTTCTTAAACCATGAACCCATTTTTTTCCAAAAACCTTTTTGAGGCTGTTTTATTGTCATCAAGGGCACTGTTTCCCCTAGTAGTCGACGTGCTACATTACGATAACCTAATCCAGCTGGATTTTTAGAATCTAAAACAATTGGTTCACCATGATTTGATGTACTAATAACAGCATCGTCATCAACAATAATTCCTAATAAATCAATAGACAAATGACGTGTAATCTCATCAACATCCATTGCTTGACCATCTTCCATCATTTGACGACGGATACGATTAATAATTAATTTTGGTTGTTGTAATAATGGATTTTGCTCTAATAAACCTACCACGCGATCTGCATCACGAACCGCAGAAATTTCAGGCGTTGTTACAATAATAGCCATATCTGCACCAGCAATAGCATTCATAAAACCTTGCTCAATTCCAGCTGGGCAATCAATAATAACATAGTCAAACTCTTCTTTTAATTCATCAACAATTGCTTTTACTTGTTCAGGAACTAATGCTGATTTATCAGTATTTTGTGCAGCAGGTAATAAGTATAAATATTCGTTAAATCTCTTATCTTTAATGAGTGCTTGGTGTAACCGTGCACGACCCTCAGCTACGTCTACAATATCAAATAAGATACGGTTATCAAGACCTAAAACAACGTCTAAATTACGCAAACCAATATCTAAATCCATTAGAACAACCTTTTTTTCAAGAAGTGCTAATGCAGTTCCAATATTTGCAGATGATGTTGTTTTACCAACACCACCTTTACCAGATGTTACAACAATTGCTTTTCCCATCTTTAATATCCTCCAGCATGATTAAATAATTTTGGTCGAAGTGACTTTAATTCATCTCGATTGCCATAATCTATAATATGTAAATCATTAACATAGATTACAGTATCTTGACTGTTTGTTACTTTTTCATCATCTATAATATCAACTAATTCACCAATTCGTACTTGTGAAGCAGCTGAAACATCGCCCACAATAATGCTATCTGTATTATTGTTAAATCCAGCATGAATGACACCTTGAACTTCACCCATAACAAAAATATTACCAGCAGCTCGTAATTGACCACCCTGATGTAATTTACCTAAAAATAAAATATCACCTTTTAAATCAACTATTTGTCCACTTCGAATTGTTAGATAGCATAAATGAACGTTGTCATTTTCTTTTAAAATATTAGCATCTTCTATGGTCATTACTTCAGATTCGATTTTGTGTACTTTAAAATTACGGTATTCAGAAATAATTTTTTCGATTTTTTGCTTTTCATCTGCTGAAAACAATCGATTTTCTGTTTTAATATCAAACGAAATAACCGTTTCATCAGCATTCTTTTTTTCAGCACTTAAATTATTAAATAATTCTCTAAGTTCAACCAAAATTTTATCAAATCCGAAATCCTGTTTAAGAATAATTTCATAACCATCTTTATAACCTTTTAAAATAACACCTTGCATCTACGTTCACCCCTGAATTTTAATTATATCGGTTACTTAAATTCATTAATTTTGATATTGGATAGTACAAAATAATAAATACCACCAGATTAAAAGCTAAAGTTGGTCCAAACGAAGTACTAACGAATGTTGTTACAGATTCATTAGCAAATCCAATCATCTCATTGACTGCATAATACGAAACTTCTAAAACTGCCAAATCAATAAAATAAATGAGTAATATCACAATAAAAGATGGTTCGAAATATTGATATGCTATTTTAGTTAAATAAACAATTAATGGTAACAAAATCATATAAATACCCAAAATACCGGCATAATAACTATCAAATGCTAGACCAACACCAAACGCCCATAATTCAAGATGCTTATTATCTGAGTAAAAGATACCCATTATCAACCATAACAACAACAGGTGACTAACCATGATAGTCGTTTGTGATTGTAACTGTTCCATAAAAACAAATTGTATTGTACCATCCAAAAAAAAGGAAATAATAAGTCCTAACGGAAAAATATACTGTCTATTTTTATTTCTCATCTAATCTCACCTTCTAATCCAACGTCTGAGCAACTGTTACAACCGTTAGGTCACTCAAATCAACTGCAGGTTTGATATAAATTTTAGAAGCAAGTCCATAATCACCTTGCTCAACTTTAGACACAACACCAACATTTAAACCCTTTGGTGTTGTGCCTCCAAGACCAGATGTGACAACAGAATCACCTTTTTTCAAGGCTTTCTTAGAAGTAATTTGACCCATAATTAATAAATTATCTGTTTTATCATAGTCAGTAATTAAACCATTAATAATATCATCGTTTGAATTATTTACTTGAACTGCAAATCTATTAGCAGAATCATTAGTAGTCGATATTAATTCAACTTTACTATTTGTTTTATTAACTTCTATAACACGACCAATCAATCCAGAACCAGCCATCACTGGTGCGTTCTTTTTAACACCAGACGCACTACCTTTACTTATCACAAGTTGATTTAGCCAACCAGAAGGTAATCGCGTTAAAACAGATGCATTAATTGAAGTATAATCAGTCAATGTACTGTCCAATTTTAATTCCTTTTTCAGCTGTTTATTCTCATTTTTAACAGTGTCTGATTCCACTTGAACTTGTGCTAATTTATCAACTTGTTTTTTTAATTTTTGATTTTCTTGATATGTATTTAAAAGATCAGAAATACCAATAACTGAACTTTTTAAGCCATTTGCAGGATAACTAACTGCTCTATCAAATAGACCAACAACATCATTACCAAATTCTTGAATGAGCGGTGGTGTTGATTTTTTATTTCTAACGGAAACTGAAAATGAAATTAAACTAAAACTCACAATAATGGCTATTAAAATGATGATTAGTCTTCTATTTGAAAAAAATTTCTGCATGTTCGCTATCCTCCACTTACCTTATAATTAACTAAAAAATTAAGAGGCTGGATAAATAAACCACCAACCTCTTCATTTTTAGCTTATGTGATTTTTAAAATCTATCTTTTCTTCATGACGTCGATACTTTTTAATGATTCACCTGTACCAATTGCAACACAGTCGAGTGGTTCATTAGCAATAAAAACAGGCACTTTTGTAACTTCAGAAATAACTTCTGATAGGTTTTTTAATAATGCACCACCACCTGTTAATACAATACCATGGTCAATCACATCAGCAGCAATTTCTGGAGAAGTTTCTTCCAATGTTTCCTTAATAGCAGTAATGATTTCAGCAATAGATTCTTGAATAGCAACTGCAATATCAGTTGCTTTTACAGTAACTGTTTTAGGAAGACCCGTAATCAAATCACGTCCTCTGATAGTTGTATCTTCAATTGATGCAGCATCTTTAACTGATGCAGATGCAACGTCCATTTTTAATTGTTCAGCTGTTCTTTCACCAATCAATAAATTAAAGTTTTGACGAATATATGACACAATTGATTCATCCAATTTATCGCCAGCCATTCTGATAGAACGGCTTGAAACAATACCACCTAATGAAATTGTAGCAACATCTGTTGTTCCACCACCGATATCAACAACCATATTACCCGTTGGATCCATCACTGGTAATCCAGCGCCGACTGCTGCAGCAAATGGTTCTTCAATAACGTAGGCGTCACGCGCACCGGCAACACGAGTTGCATCAATAACGGCACGTTTTTCAACTTCTGTAACGCCACTAGGAACACATACCATTACATAAGGTTTACCTGCAGATTTACCTAAAGCTTTTTGAATGTAATATTTCATCATAGCAACTGTTGTGTCATAATCAGCAATTACACCGTCTTTCATTGGGCGAATAGCCACAATGCTACTTGGTGTACGACCGATCATTGCACGAGCATCTTCTCCAACAGAAACAATTTCATCAGTTTTAACATTTTTAGCGACGACTGAAGGTTCACGTAAAACAATACCTTTTCCCTCAACATACACGATTGTATTAGCTGTTCCTAAATCAATTCCTATATTCTTTGTTCCAAATCCAAACACAGTCTTTCTTCCCTTCATCGTCAGCCTTCTAGGCGCTTTTATTCGTAGTATTTACATTATATCATAATCAAAAGTGAGATTTCATTCAATATTTACTAATTTTTATTAAGTTTATCTTAAATTATTATAAGGTAATTAATTTTGAATCCATAATCTTATTAAGTTTATCATATCTAATTTCATAGAACAAGAGAGCACCCTTGATAATCAAAGGACGCCCTCTTCTTTCATACTAAGATATTTAGTATTACCCGAAATAATATGATCTAACAGCTCAATTCCCATAAGAATACCACATTTTTCAACTCTTTTAGAGAAAATAATATCATTCTTAGATGGTGTCACATGCCCACTCGGATGATTATGGACCAATATAATTTTAGCTGCACCATATTTTAATGCAACTGCAAAAATATCTCTTGGATGGACCGTTGCTGAATTCAAAGTTCCAATGAACAATGTCTCTTGTTTTACAATTTGATTTTTTGTATCCAAGAATAATCCAATTAAAAACTCTTGGTTTAATCCACCTAACTCAGCAACCATTCTAACCCCAGCATCATGACTTGAACAGATTTGTCCACAAATAAAATGAGGTTCACTGTTGATTCGTGTTCCCAGTGTAACAATAGCTTGTAATTGTAATGCTGTAGACTGATTATTCCCATCCATCAATAACTGATAATCTTTTAAACAACATTTTTTTAGTTGGCTTAAAGATTGGTAACGTGAAGAAAAATTATTAACACACTTTCCAACATCATTAGGGTTCGTTAATAATAAACTAAAAACAACCGTCAAAAGCTCTTTATCTGATAAATTATCACATTGATACTTTTGGATTTGTTCCAGTAGATATTCATTTGAGCAACTAGAAATAAGTGACATGGTGATTCCTCCTATTTTTTATTAAATACGAGAAATTCACTTATTTAAATTATTCTGATACAAAATAACTACGAACCTCCGAAATAAAGTACAACGATCCTGTCACAAGTAATAAATCATCAGAAGACATTTCGCCAACACTTTGAACTAATGCCTCTTTCCAACTTTCTTGAATGGAGACATTATCAAACTTATTAACGTTGAAATCATCTATTTTGCTTACTAGACGTGGCCCTGAAAATTGAGTTAGTATAACTCGTACATGAGGAACTGCAGCTAATTTTTCCAGCATTTGTTTGCCTTGCTTATCCGCTAGTACTGCAAAAATAATTGTGATTTCTTTATCTTGAAAATGCGTTTTAAGCAACTGCGTAATCCGATCCACTGCTGCGCTATTGTGCGCACCGTCTAAAATAACTAACGGTTCATCATTTACTTTTTCAAAACGTCCTGGCCATCGTGTCTCTGAAATACCTTGCCTAATTGATTTAGGACTAATGGCCCATCCCTGAATTTCAGCAACCTTCTCAAAAGTAGCAATTGCTGTTGCTGCATTTTCATCTTGAAATTCACCTAATAATGGCACAGAAAGTTGTTTAATATTCAATTTATTCGACGTATACGTTAAAATTTCTTCCCATGATGATTTTGTTCCCTCAGATTTAGCATTAAAATCCACTCCTAATCGAAAAATAGGACTATTTTTTAATTTAGCCTCATTATTAATCACGCTAAAGACTTCATCAGTTACTCTACCAACGATAATAGGCCGATTACGTTTAATGATACCTGCTTTTTGTTGCGCTATCTTTTCAATTGTATTACCTAATATTTTCATATGATCTAGACCAATTGTTGTAATAACTGAAATAATTGGATCAATAATATTAGTTGAATCATACTTCCCGCCTAAGCCCGTTTCAACAACTACAATATCTACAGGATTTATGCTGCCAAAGTATACAAACATCATTGCAGTAATAATTTCGAATTCAGTTGGTCCCCCCTCAAAATCGGCTAGTTCAATATCCATTCGATCAACAACTGGTTTCACGACATTTACTAAATGTAAAAGGGCGGTATCATCAATCATCTGTCCATTTAAGGAAATACGTTCATTAAATTTAACAATGAATGGTGAAGTATAAGTTCCTACATTCAACCCTTGTGCAATTAATAATTCACGTAAAAATGCAACTGTTGAGCCCTTTCCATTCGTTCCAGCAACATGAATCATCGCGATATTACCTTGTGGGTTATCTAAGCGTTCCATAAATGCTCGCATTCTATTCAAAGATGGACTTTTTTTAAATTTTGTTCGCCCATGAATAAAATTGAGTGCCTCTTCGTAAGTTGTGATCAATTTTCCGTCCCGCTTTCTAAAAAAAATAGACTTATCTCAGGTATATTGTACCCGAAATAAGTCTATTTTGTTAGATTAAACTTCTGCTTTTAAATCAGAAATTCTTTCCTTAGTTGCTGTTAATTTAATTTGGTAATCTGCTAATTTTTCTTTTTCTTTTGTAACTACTGCCTCAGGTGCACTAGCAACAAACTTTTCATTGCCTAATTTTTTAGTTCCACGCACAACTTCAACATCAAGTTTTTTAACTTCTTTTTCCAAACGAACAATTTCGTCATTCAAATCAATTAGTTCAGCAAGTGGCATATAAATCTCTGCTCCCGTAATTACAGACGTCATTGCTAGCTTAGGAGCAACAACATTTGAACTGATTTGAAGTTCCTTAGGATGACAGAATCGTTGAATAAATTCTTGATTGTCTTCAAAAATAATCTTTGTTTTTTCATCAGTTGTTTTAATCAATAAATCAACTGCACTGGACATAGGTGCATTTACTTCTGCACGATTATTTCTAACAGCACGAATTAATTCAATTAAATTGTTCATATCAATAACTGATTGTTCATCTTCAAATTCTGGATGAACCACTGGGTAATCTGCAACAACAATTGATTCCCCTTCATGAGGCATTGTTAACCAAAGTTCTTCAGTTACAAATGGAATAATTGGATGAAGCAATTTCAATGTTTGATCTAAAACATAAGCCAAAATTTGTTGTGTATTTTGCTTAACTGTCAGATCTTCACCATTAAGATTTTCTTTACTCATTTCAATATACCAATCACAGAAGTCATTCCAGATGAAATTGTATAGAGCACGACCAGCTTCACCAAATTCAAAGACATCAAATAAGCGTGTAACTTCAGAAACAGTTGTATTTAATCGGCTT
The DNA here is from genome assembly GCF_056782215.1 of Dellaglioa sp. CoH-55-MRSF-6. Next base: position 58,209 of record NZ_JBXAYJ010000004.1, on the reverse strand, counting down.
AATATCCATTTGTCAGCAAGCTGCCATTCTGATTTAGCTGGTAATTCAATTTTATCCACACCATCTAAATTCATAATAACAAATCGACTAGCATTCCAAATTTTATTAATAAAGTTCCAAGAAGCATCCATTTTAGTGTAACTAAAACGAACATCTTGTCCTGGTGCAGATCCATTAGATAGGAACCAACGAAGTGCATCTGCTCCATACTTTTGAATAACGTCCATTGGATCAATCCCATTACCAAGTGATTTACTCATTTTACGGCCATTCTCATCACGAATTAATCCATGAATCAAAACGTGTTCAAATGGACGTTCATCTGTAAATTCTAAGCTTTGGAAAATCATTCGTGATACCCAGAAGAAGATAATATCATATCCTGTGACAAGCGTATTAGTTGGGAAATAACGTTTAAAATCAGGTGCATCAGTATTTGGCCAACCCATTGTTGAAAATGGCCATAAAGCACTTGAAAACCACGTATCTAAGACATCATTATCTTGTTCCCAATTTTCGATATCAGTTGGTGCAACCTCACCAACGTACATTTCGCCAGTTTCTTTATGATACCAAGCTGGGATTTGATGTCCCCACCATAATTGACGTGAAATAACCCAATCATGAACATTTTCCATCCACTGTGTAAATGTATTTTCAAATCGTTCTGGGACGAATCCAACTTTGTCATCCCCTTGTTGGAATTTCAAAGCTTCTTCTGCGAGTGGTTTCATTTTAACAAACCATTGTGTTGATAAACGGGCCTCAACTTGAACGCCAGTTCTTTCAGAATGACCAACACTATGTGTAATTGGATCAATCTTAATCATTAAGTCCTCAGCTTCAAGATCTTTAACAATTGCTTTACGTGCTTCAAAACGGTCCATGCCAACATATTTACCAGCATTTTCGTTCATTGTTGCATCTTCATTCATTGTATTAATACGAGGTAAGTCATGGCGATTACCTACTTCAAAGTCATTAGGATCATGAGCAGGTGTTATTTTAACCATCCCTGTCCCAAATGCCATATCAACATAATGATCTGTAATAATAGGAATTTCTTTGTTAACAAGTGGTAGAATGACTTTTTTACCAACAATATCTTTGTAACGATCATCATCAGGGTGAACAGCAACAGCGACATCGCCCATCATCGTTTCTGGACGTGTTGTCGCTATTTCAATAAATCCAGAACCATCAGCGAATGGATATTTAACATGATAAAAAGCACCTTCATCATCTTGATGAATGACTTCAATATCTGATAAAGCGGTTCTTGCTTTAGGATCCCAATTAATAATGTATTCGCCACGATAGATTAATCCTTTATTATATAAATTAACAAAGACTTTTTTTACGGCATCTGACAAGCCGTCATCTAATGTGAAACGTTCACGACTATAATCGAGTGATAATCCCATTTTAGCCCATTGCTTATGAATAACATCAGCGTATTCATCTTTCCAATCCCAAACTTGTTGTACAAATTTCTCACGGCCTAAATCATAACGCGTCACACCTTGTTCAGCTAGTTTAGCTTCAACCTTTGCTTGTGTTGCAATTCCAGCATGGTCCATTCCTGGTAACCAAAGCGTATCAAAGCCTTGCATTCTTTTTTGTCTAATTAAAATATCTTGTAATGTTGTATCCCAAGCATGGCCTAAATGTAATTTACCAGTAACATTAGGCGGTGGAATAACGATTGAATAAGGTTTTGCTTCTGGATTAGCATTAGGTTTAAATAAATCTTTTTTCAACCATTCTTCATAACGGCCAGGTTCAACCTGACTTGGATCATATTTTGTTGATAATTCAACTTCTTTTGTCATGAGTTCTCCTTTTCATCTATCAATTTTATTTTAGGCATAAAAAAACACCGTCATCAAAAAACATTTCTGTTTTAGGACGACAGTGCCGTGGTACCACCTAAATTGGGTTTTAACCCCTCTTAATTACTTTTTAACGAACAATAATGTCCGGTTATTCCTACTTAATTTCAGAATAACGACTCCTGAGCTACCACCATAATGTCTAATTAAAATGTTTCAGCCTAGCATTTTATCTCTGAAATGACTGGTGTTCTCATTCTTTGTCTGTAGTCACATTTTAGCGTTTATTCTGAAAATCGTCAATATTTTATTTTTTTAATTCTTCAAGTAGTTTAGCGTAGTCTGGCTCATTTGAGATTTCCGTAACCAGTTCTTCATAAATAACATGTCCAGTTTCATCTAAAATGAAAACCATTCGAGCCATATGACCAAATTCCGGAACATCTAATCCAGTAACTTTCGCAAAATTCCCCTTATCTGCATGAAGCAATTGTAAATTGTTTACACCCTCAGCGGCACACCAATTTTTTTGATCTTCTTTTGAATCATCAGATACGGTAATAAATTCGATATCTCTAAAATTATCTGCTTCCATATTAAAACGTTTTGTTTCTATACTGCAAACACTTGTCGTAATACTTGGAACAACACTTAATACTAATTTTTTACCTGTACTTTTAGGTAATGTTACAACTTGATCATTTTCATCGTACGCATTAACTGTAGGAAAAACTTCCCCTACTTTTGGTGCTTCCCCAACTGTATCCATTTCACTACCATGACGAGTTACTTTCATAATTGACCACCCTTTCTTTATTTATCTCTATCTTACTCAATTACTGTTTAAGAAGCGACTTATTTGATTGGACAAAAAAAGATTAGACCGATTTGTCTAATCTTTTAAAGTGCTACTATAGTAATTCTGCGAATAATTCACTATTTTCATTTAAATATTCTTCGCCAACACGAATCTTGCTAACCTTGACACCTGCCAATGCACGTTCCATTAAGCCATCGATATCCAAACGAGCTTCAAATTCCCTTGAACGGTCTAAACGAGGCTTTGTTTTAGGTGCTGGTGGGGCAAAAATTGTACAACAATCTTCAAATGGTTTAATTGAAAGTTCAAATGTATCAATTTTTTTAGCAACATCAATAATTTCATTTTTATCCATTGAAACGACTGGTCGAATAATTGGCATTGTTGTAACGTCATTAATTGCAACCATGCTTTCAAGTGTTTGAGAAGCAACTTGGCCTAATGATTCTCCATTAAAGATTGCTAATCCACCACGTAATTCGGCAATTTTTTCAGTTAAACGTAACATGAAACGACGTGTTATGGTCATTAAATATGGTTCTGGTACATCATGTTTAATTTGCTCTTGAATCTCAGTAAAAGGAACTTCAATAAATTGAATCGTTCCAACATAAGGTGTCAATTTAACTGTTAGTTCTTTAGCCTTAGCTAAAGCTTGTTCACTTGTATATGGTGGACTGAAGAAATGAACCATCTCCATTGAAACACCACGTTTCATACCAAGGTACCCTGCAACAGGCGAATCAATTCCACCTGATAACATTAACATCCCTTTACCAGCAGTACCAACGGGTAAACCACCAGCACCCTGACGCGTTTCAGAAGATAAGAAAATCCCATTTGAACGAACTTCAACACGTAAAATAATATCAGGCTGTTTCATTTTAACAGTAATGCCAGGCACGTGATCTAAAATCCAGCCACCTAGTTCGTCATTCAACTCATTAGTATCTAATTCAAAATCATGATCAGAACGACGTGTGTTAACTTTAAATGTTGTCCCTTCAACAAATTGCTCACTAATCATTGCTACAGCTGTTTCTTTAACTAAATCCATATCTTGTTCAACGCGAATTGCAGGTGAAAAATTTTGAATCCCAAAAACCTGTGATAAACGTTGCATAACTAATTCGCTGTCGTCACCGTTTAAATTAATGTGCATCCGATCACGATTTGCTTTAACAACTAAATCATCAAAACCATGTAAACTATTTCGAACGTTTGTTCCTAGGCGATCAATAAAGTTCCTCTTATTTTTTCCTTTTGTTGATAGTTCGCCATAACGAACCATTATCTCTGTATATTGCATGTCGACATCCTCTCATTATTTAGAATTAATTTTTTCAAATTTATGATACAAAATATCAAAAATACGATTAAATTCTTTTGCTTCTTCTAGCGTATTATTTCCATCAAAACTGATTCGAACGGCTGATTTAGCAAGCGGTTCTGGCACATTCATTGCTAATAATGTGCCAGATGCTTGATTTTTCTTTGATGAACAAGCACTTGTAGTTGAAATATATATTCCTTCACTTTCAAATGCATGAACAATTGATTCGCCACGAACACCCTCAATTGCAAAACACAATATATGTGGCGCAAAATTTGATTGTAATTTTGAAAAAGTTGTAATCTTATCAAACTTACTAATATGGTTGAAAACTAATTCTTTAACAGCTTTTTGTTTCATCACCATCTTAGTTTCATCTGTTAATAATAATCGCAATGCTCTTGCCATGCTAGCAATTGCAGGTACATTTTCAGTTCCGCTACGTAAGTTATGTTCTTGTCCACCACCTGTAAGAAGTGGTTCAATGTGACGACCTCTTTTACTGTAAATAAACCCTACTCCACGTGGCGCATGAAATTTATGCCCAGAGAACGTTACAAAATCTACTCTGTCACTCATAAAAGCTTCTTGCACACCTTTACCAATGGCTTGAACAGCATCCACATGAAAATGAACTGTTGGATAATCTTTTAGTACGTCCCCAATTTCAACTAAAGGCTGAATGGTTCCAATTTCATTATTAACTGCCATAACTGAAACTAAAATAGTATCAGATCTCAAAGCAGCCTTTAAATCATCAATACTAATTCGCCCCTCATCATCAACTGGCAAATAGGTAACCTCAAAACCAAGCTGTTCCAGCTGAGCCATTGTATTCATAACAGCAGGATGCTCAACGGTTGTCGTAATTAAGTGCTTACCATGGTTCATTTTTGCCATAGCCGTTCCTTTAATTACCCAATTGTCACCTTCAGTTCCACTTCCAGTAAATAATATTTCATCTTCAAATACATTTAATAAGCTTGCGATCTGTTGGCGTGACTGCTCTAATAAATTATGAGCTATCTCACCTAAGTTATTTAGGCTAGATGGATTACCCCATACTTGGTCACTAACTTTATTATATGTATCTAAAACTTCGGGCGTTATTTTTGTTGTTGCGCTATTATCAAAATAAATCATTAGTTACCTTCTTTTCTGAAAAATACTTTTCTCATTATAATATACTTCGTACCAGATTGACACTTTTTATTCATCCCTGGTGTTTCTTTATAGAATATAAAAGTGGCGACTGAACAAATTAATGCCCTAGTCCCCACTTAATATAGTTACTATTCAATTTCAAAGCTGTCTTCCATATTATCATAATATTGTTTCTCTATTTTTTTATATGAACCAGGCTCTACTTTATCTAATGCAGTCGCAATTGTTTCCAAACTAGCTGCATAATTAAAATCATTATTAAATAATTGCTTTGCCTTTTCAAATGCAATTGCAATCTCTTCATTCGAATTTCTAAATCTATTCGCATATTGTAGTAAACTCTCAGATAACGATGCACTATCAATAAGATCGTGTGTCTTATCTTCTAAACTTTCAAGATCTGCTTCAATATCGATAATTTGTTTTGCAATTTTTTCAATGTTAATTCTTAATTTACCAATTGCTACTTCAACTTCTTCAATTTCATCACTAACAACATAGAAAAAATCTAAGTAATCATTAGGTAGTCCTGGAAGATTAACCTGTTCAACTTGTCTTTTAATTTGATGTAATTCAATATCAAATCTTTGAATTGTTGCGCTGGCCTTTTTTTCATTGCTACGTAAATCCTGAATACTAGCATCAATTTTTTGTTGTTCAGATTCAATTTTTTCTAACAACTTAGAGTTTTGTTCAACTCGCTCAGCCATCTCGCTATAAATTGCTTCACCAGAATCAATAACCGCTTTATCAGTATCATGTTGTGCATCAATGTCCCTAATTTGTTGATTTAATTTTTGCGCGTCTTCTAATTCATTATGACTTAATTCATAATTTTGACCCAATCTATCTAATTCAACTAAAAGCATTTGACTTTGTTTTTCAGCATGATCAATGAATTTACGATAACTTTCTTCTTGCTTTTCTATCTTATCTTTTGCGGCCAACTCTTTTTCCATAACATCATATAAATAATCAATTTGATTAGCCATGTCATTAACTGCAACAATTGTTGACGCTACTTCTAGGTTCTCTAATTTAAGTAATGTTTCGTCAACACGTGTTTGAATTTCGTCTATTTGTTTAGGGATGTCATCCCCCACTGGAAAATTATAATTTTCATCCGTTAATTTCATGTAACCAGATTGTAATTCAGCAAGTTGATCTGGAAATTCGTTCTTCAAACTTTTATATAGTGGTGGAATCTCATCAAGAATCTTTTCTAACGAAGTTGTATCTTCTCTTAACTTACTTAAAACTTTTTCAGCCGTATCATGATCTCCAGCACTCGTTAATGTTGAAAAACGGTCAAAATCATCTTCAAGACCAGTTAGTTTATCCTCAAGTTTATCGATACTAGGTCCATACGAAAAGTTCTTTGATAATAATGTTTTACGTAAATCCTGATATTTTTTTTCAAGTGAATCAACAGCTTGATGATTACTTTCATCACTTTCTTTCAACGACGTTAATGCTTTTTCAATCCCTTTAAGTGTTTTTTCACTTGAAATTAATTTTACTTCTATTTCTGCCGCTAATTGACGGTTAGAAAGAAATTGATATTTCGAGTTTGCTTCATATGCTTCATTAATTTGTGTCGAAATTTTAGGCAATTTTGCATTTTGCACTTCTTTAAAGTCTGATTGTAATGCTGAAAATGTTTTAAGACTTTCACCTGTTAACCCCAAATCCTTCGTTAACTGAAGCTGTTGTTCAACTTCAGAATGAGCAATAACCTTTACTTGATCACGAAATGTTTCGAATTTTTTTTCATTGCGTTTCTGAAGAAAAAACGCTGTTGCATAGATAATAATGGCTACTACTATTATTCCAACAAAAATCTGTGTCATATCCTAATCCCGCCTTTAGCTTACTAAAATTTATATTTACTTTTCACATTCAAATTTTATGCTTCTAATCATTATATCATAGACCTTTAAAGCGTTCACTAGCTTTTATCTATTATTTATAGAAATTAATGTTATTAATTATATACATTCTTTTTATTATGTAAACAAACGTGAAAACAAATTGACATTAGTTTAAAAAGACAGTATGATGAGTCTTGTGTAAAATAATGCAGCGGTGGACGGTAAGCTCGTCAACAGTTTGTTGCCCAATTGTCTTGGTTCAATTAGTACCCTTTCAGCTGCAAAGGTGAACATTGCAAAACAAACTGCACGAATACTAAGTTCACAAAGGATTATTTTACTCCAAAACAAATATTGGAGGAATTTATATATGTCACGTTATACTGGCCCAAGTTGGAAAGTTTCACGTCGATTAGGTCTTTCTTTAACAGGTACTGGTAAAGAATTAGCTCGTCGTCCTTATGCACCCGGTGATCATGGTCAAAACAATCGCCGTAAATTATCAGAATATGGTTTACAATTACGAGAAAAACAAAAACTTCGTATGATGTACGGTTTATCAGAACGTCAATTTGCTAACTTATTTATTAAAGCTGGTACAATTCGCGAAGGTAAACATGGTGTTAACTTCATGATCTTACTTGAAGGTCGTTTAGACAACGTTGTTTATCGTTTAGGTTTGGCTTCTACTCGTCGCCAAGCTCGTCAATTGGTAAACCATGGTCACATTACTGTTGATGGCAACCGCGTTGATATTCCTTCATACGCAGTTGAAATCGGTCAAGTAATCTCATTACGTGAAAAATCAAAGAGTTTACAAATTGTTAAAGACGCAATGGAAGCATTAGTTGGCCGTCCACAATTCGTACAATTTGATGCTGATAAATTAGAGGGTTCATTAACTCGTTTACCAGAACGTGAAGAACTTGAAGCAGATATCGACGAATCACTTATCGTTGAATACTACAACAAATTATAATTTCAAATTAAAAAACATCTCATTCTTAATGAGATGTTTTTTTTGTCCATATTTTATAGATTTCAATTAGTGGCAGTAATGTATTTTTCAAGTCGTTTAGTTGTTTATATTCATTTAAGCTAAAAAACTCATCTTCAATAGCTAAATTCTGTCCAATCAATAGTTCTTTAGTTTGTACACTACTCCACTTTTGACTATCAGTAAGTGTTATTGTGTTTGCTAAAGTACCCGTCTCTTTATTTGTATGATCCACTGACCACACGAAAGTATCTTCTAGTTTCTGAATCATTATTATTGATTCAGAAACGCCCTCTTCATACAAGCTTTTGTCTTTAATATCTGCTAATGCAGATAACCAGATAAATAACCGATCATCCCAATAACCAATTTCAAAATGTGGCATCATTTTATAGCCACGTTTATTCTCGCTAAAAGCCATCCAAGTATCAGGCGGTGGATTTTTTGATCTTCTAGCATGTTTTGCAATGTGCAAATACATTTTAATTCCTAATTGTTCTTCTAAAAAAGGTAGTAGTTCAGCTCCCACCTTTTCGAATTTGGGATCAATAATTGTCTTTATTTTTTTTAATCGTCCGTCTAATGTTTGATCTTTAAAAATTAAAAAATCATCTTTTATAAACATTTCGCTCTCTCCTTTTGTATCAAACATGGTATGCTAAATTCATAACTTACTGAAAGGTGGTCAACTCCATGACTGAAAATAACTTAGATCCACATCTTCAATCTGGCCTTTACGGAACACCTCAACTTCATCCCGATGAACAAAGAAAGTACTTAGGGACATTTAGAGAGCGGGTCAGCCTAGCAATGACTGTTGCTGAGGTAACAGCATCTAAAAATATGGCTGGATTTGAAAAAGAACTACTTGAACATCCCGACTATCATGTTCTACTTAATGGTACAATTGATCAGAATATATTAGCCCCATACATCACCTTAACGCATAAGCATGATGTTAAATTTACATTAACATCAAATAATGATACTCCTGATGGGGTTGAAATTATGGGGCTAGTTGTCGCTTCTGAAAAAAATGCGATTAATGAATCTGTTATTGATATTAATGAAAAATATCCAATTATACAAGTTGAAACGCCAGAAAAGAAAAAATCATTTTTTGAAAATTTATTCGATTAGCATAAAAACTTAAACTAACACTTTTATATTAAGTGTAGTTTAAGTTTTTTATTTGGTTTCTAAAATCTTTACTATTTCATTAGCAATAGGCTGGTTATCTCCAAAATTAGGAAACGAATTTATCGATAAATCAGGAGCCGTTTCAATTGAAAGAACGGTTAAAGCATCCCTATGTCTATAGTCATATGCTATATACAAGTTAGGAATAACCACATCAACTGCCCCCATCGTCATTTTTAAACGTTTTGCATAACCTTCAATTAACGCTATATATGATTCGTCCATTTGATTGCTAACTTCATTTTGATTTGCACCCGAATAAAAATTACTATCATATCTAATGATTGCTTCAGACCCTCTTGAAATAACAGTTGATTCAGTAATACCTTGTGATGCTATTGTTTGATGTTCAACTTCTGACAATTTAAGCGGATACCATGGACCTTGACTAGTACGTTCTACTTGTGCATTTTTTATTGTAATTAACTGTGCCAACGTCTTTCGTCCATCGCCAACTACACTAACTGGTAATCTTTCAACAATACCCTTTACATGGCCACCTACAATCATAAATCGATAGACTGACCCAACAGTAATTTCTTCAATTAAAACTTGTGTATCAATTGATAAGATACGTTTAACGGCTTCTTTATACTCGCTTAACGTCGGAGCCACTCGAAATACATGTGTTGCTTGACTGCTCTTTATGAATCTTGGCTTAATAACTAATGCTTTGTTGACTACATCTGCATAATAGTTCATAGCTTCATCTAAAGTGTGTACATTAATACTACTAGGAACTTTAATATCAAGGTTGCCCAATATTTTTTTAGTTGTTTGCTTGTCATATGCAATTTTGTTTAAAACACTGGTATCTAAATCAGAAATTACCCCATTTTGCAGAAGATGTCCGTTCACCCGTATGACGTCCAAATCACTGTCAACAAGATCAAAATAAGACCCTCTTTTTATCAACGCTGCTAAAATAAGCTGCGTATTTTTCGAGTAACAGTTAAAGCCAATCAATGAACTTAACTGTGACTGATACTTTATCTTATTAGATTTTGCTTGTTCCATTGCAAAATCAGCCAACGATTTATTAATATCTTCATCAACTATCCTTGCACTCAGACTCAATTCAGGTCGTTCAAATTGTAATTTAAATTGAACTAATGTATCCTCTAAATTTTTATCTAGATAAAAATTATCATTAAATAAAATTAATTCGTTCAGCAGTTTTATTGCAGCATTTTTAACAATCGAGGTTGTTTTAGGGTCTTCTATTGCCACCTCATTTTTTAATTGTTTCGCTTTAAATATAATATCATCAACTTCATTTTCTGCCATATCTGGCGTCATTAGAAAGTAAGCCGCTAATAATTGAATAAACTTAATTGTGTCACCTTGAATACCAACACGAGAAAATGGATCAACATCAAATCCACGGAGTTCAATATAATTAACACCAGATGAAATTAATGTATCTTCCTTTTTAGTAGCTGATTTAAATTGTACATCTCCATAATATTCAGAAAATGATAACAATTTACCATTCTGGACCATCTTATTAAGTGACGTAACGTATGAGTTAATTGATCGATAAGAAGCTTGAACTGAACTATCAATATTGGTATAGCCAAATTCACTGTTTCTAACACTTCTAACCGGATGACAAGCATTATAATTAGTACTTTCAACAATTGGTGTTGCTCCAAACAAGTAAGTTGTAAGCCAACTCTTTTCCATAAATTTGCGTCCAATTTTTAAATAGACGTAATTATGAAATTCTATATAAGAATTAAAATAACTATGAAACTCAGAATCAAATAAAATCTGAATTACTTTTTCTGGAAAGCTAAAATTAAGATGTACAGACGTAAAAAGTTGACGTTTTTTTCCATACTTTTCTGCTAATTTATTTCGGTATATAAATCCTAATTCATCTGGATGCGCTATTCTTACTTTAGATTCATCCACTGGTAATTTAGGAATTGAACTCAATGGCCATAACTGTTCATCACTATCCAATTCTTGTGTTGCGACTTGTTGAATGGCATCTAGATAGTTAATAACATTATCAGCCCCCTCAATTGGTGGCGTGATAAATTCCATTTGTGATTCGCCAAAATCTGTTTTTATATAAGGATGTTTAAATCTATCTCCTAATGATTCAGGATGATCAGTTGAACTCAGCACTCCCGTATTCTTCACTCTTTGAGTTTCTCGCTCTAATCCTATCAACGATTTTCTAAGTAGAGGTGCGAGCTTTTCTTCCTGAATTTGTAATCCGATTGCATCTAGTTTCATATCATTGTGCCTCCTCATTTGTCTATTACATTGTACCAAATATTTGAATTAATCCTTCATATTTGCAATCCATTGTGCCAATTAAATTTATGCAATATGCTATACTATTCTTTAGTAATCAACGTGAAAGGAGCCACATATGTTACAACCACTTGCATTCAGAATGCGACCAACTAAAATTGAAGAAGTCGTTGGCCAACAACACCTTGTTGGTCCAGGTAAAATTATCAAACGAATGGTCGAAGCAAAACTGCTTTCATCTATGATTTTATACGGACCACCTGGCACTGGTAAAACGAGTATCGCCAGTGCTATTGCCGGATCAACTCAGTATGCATTTCGTAAATTAAATGCTGCAACTGATTCTAAGAAAGACCTTGAAATCGTAGCTGAAGAAGCAAAAATGAGCGGTACTGTTATTTTACTTTTAGATGAAATCCATCGATTAACGAAACCTAAACAAGACTTCTTATTACCCCACTTAGAAAGTGGCCAAATTATTTTAATCGGTGCAACAACAGAAAATCCTTACATTACCATCAATCCAGCTATTAGAAGTCGAACACAAATCTTTGAAGTTAAACCTTTAGACGAAAATGATATTGAAACTGCACTTGATCGTGCACTAGTAGATAAAAATATTGGTCTCGGAAATCTTAATATTAATTTAGAAGCTAATGCACGGTTACACTTAGCGCGAGCAACCAACGGAGATTTACGTAGTTCTTTGAATGCACTTGAACTAGCTGCTAAGTCAACCCCACCTGATAGTTCAGGTGTCATTACCTTATCACTATCAGTCATAGAAGAGTGTCTACAAAGAAAAGCATTAACCCATGATAAAGATGGCGATGCTCACTATGATGTTATTTCTGCTTTTCAAAAATCAGTAAGAGGTTCCGATGTTAACGCGGCTTTACATTACTTAGGACGTTTAATTCTTGCTGGTGATTTACCTACAATTGCAAGGCGTTTAATCACAATGGCATACGAAGATGTCGGATTAAGTAGCCCTGCAGCATGTGCTAGAACCTTAACTGCTGTACAGGCGGCAGAAAAAATTGGCTTTCCAGAGGCTAAAATACCTCTGTCTAACGCAGTAATTGATCTCTGCCTCTCACCCAAATCAGACTCGGCAAATGTTGCCATAAATAATGCAATTGCTGATATTGAAAAAGGTGGTTTTGGAGATATTCCTGCTCATTTAAAAGATTCACATTACAAAGGTGCTGCAGATTTAGGTCATGGTATTGGTTATAAATTTCCACATAACTATCCAAATGATTGGGTTGCCCAACAATATCTTCCAGATAAATTGAAAGATGCTAATTATTATGAGCCTAAAGCAAACGGGCGTTATGAACAAGGACTTAAAGAACAATATAGTAAATTACATCCATCAAAAAGATGATTTGTTGCCGCTTACATCATAATTGTTGCACCTTTTAAAAGTCTGTGCTATATTAAAGATGAAGTTCTGAAGTGTACGCGTTATCTTATTAGAATGTTGACCGAACAAATAATTATACCTAGGCGTCAACTTGATAGGCTAGCTAATTTCAAGCCTTTTCACTTGGTAGTTAGAGGCTAGTACAGTCGATGCCACCTGCTTCACTGCGGGCTCAACTCACGAAGATGATTAACGGCACTACGCGGATATTCCAAAGCTTTTGCTTTGATGGTCTGGGCAAACTATGTTTGCTCAGACTTTTTTTATTAAGAATAAAGGAGTCTTTAAATGTTAATTCGGATACTTTTAGCCGTTCTTTCACTCTTACTCTTGACTATCGGCTATTACTTATTCTCACATCGCAACAAAAATTTTATGATATTTAAACCTGAGTCAAACCAGGTGCTAAGCTCAATACTACTTGTCTTTGGGTTAATTATCTGTATTGAAAGCTTAGTTGGCTTAATTTCAGTAATCATTTTTATACCCATATTTTGTGGGATACTAGTTACTCTAGCCTGCCTTACGGTTGGTGCTTTAACAATTATTTTATCTTTTTTTATGCATTAATCTAACTTTGTAACCGTTTTTACTTCTATTTTCATTCGTTTTGTCGTAAAATAGAGGTATATAAAAGAAAGAGGTGGCCGACCATGTTACAACAATATAAAAATATTTTAGTTCCTGTAGATGGTTCTGATGAAGCAAAATTAGCATTCGAAAAAGCAGTACAAGTAGCTTTAAGAAATGGCGAAGATTCTACACTTCATCTTTTGCATGTTATTGACACTAGAGCATTCCAAAATATCTCAAGTTTTGATACGTCAATGGTTGAACAAGTTAGTGATACAGCAAAAGAGACATTGAATAAGTATATTGCACAAGCAAAAGCAGCTGGTCTTAAGAATGTTGACTACTCAATTGAGTATGGTTCTCCAAAAGTAGTTATTGCTAAAAATGTTCCTATTAATTTAGATATTGATTTAATTGTGATCGGCGCTACTGGATTGAATGCAGTCGAACGATTATTAATTGGTTCAGTTACAGAATACGTAACTCGAGTTGCTGTTTCTGATGTCTTAGTTGTTCGAACAGATTTAAATAACACACCTGCTCTTAAAAATAATCTTAAAAAATAAAAAAAGAAATTAGCCATAATTGGTTAATTTCTTTTTATTTTGTCTTGAATTTACATAAAGTAATATGGTCATCTACCATACCCATACTTTGCATCAATGAATAAATAATTTTAGGACCAACAAACTTAAACCCTAATTTCTTCAATTCTTTAGATAACTTTTTTGAAATGTCGGTTTCAGCTGGAACATCCTCTGCATGTCGCCAGAGATTATTAATTGGTTTATTTGCTACAAATTCCCATAAAAATGAATCAAATGATTGCCCATCTTGGTTCATTCTTATGATCGCCTGTGCATTCGCGATAATAGCGATAATTTTTTGCTTATTTCGAATAATATCTGCATTTTCCATTAGTTCCGCAATTTTATCTTCATCAAATTGACTAACTTTGTAAATTGAAAAATTTTCAAAAGCGTGATTAAAATGATTACGTTTATTTAAAACGGTCTTCCAGCTCAACCCTGCTTGCATTAATTCTAAACTCAATAATCTGAATAGTTGTTGATCGCCATAAAGCGGCTTTCCCCATTCTTCATCATGATAATCTTGCATTAACTGATTACCCGATTGGGCCCATGGGCATCTTTCCATATTCTATTCTCTCCTTCACTCAAATAAAAAAGATTACTAGTGCTGTCTCCAGACTAATAATCTTCTTAAAATTTAGATTTCAGGTAATTCAGTAAAGTCATAATGTAATTCTTTAACAGCGGCATGTTCGTCGAATGCTAATTGGATTAATTTATCAATTAATTCTGAATAACCAATTCCTGAAACTTCCCACAATTGTGGATAAAGCGAAATGTTTGTGAATCCAGGTAACGTATTTAGTTCACCAAGATATGGAATACCATCTTTAACTAAGAAATCAATTCGTGCTAAACCACGACAACCCAATGCTTCAAAAGCACGTAATGACATGTCTTGGATTTCTTTTGTTAATTCATCTGGTAATTCAACAGGCATTTCAAATTCCACACCTGAAGCATCAACGAATTTATTATTGTAATCGTAAAATACATCAGATTTAGGTACGATAACTGCACCTAATTTTGAAGCTTTTAAATCAGTATTTCCAAGAATTGAACATTCAATTTCATCAGGATTTTCGATTGATTCTTCAACTAAAAGCTTTGTGTCATATAAAAATGCATCTTCTATACCTTCAAGGAATTCTTTTTCGTTATGTGCCTTATGAATACCAACTGATGATCCTTGGTTAGCTGGTTTAATGAAAACAACTTCTCCAAGTTCCTTACTAATGTGTGCGTAAGTCATTTCAGCACGATTGTTGGCCTTAACAACCAAATATTTAGTATTTCTGATATTATTTAACGTTAACATTTTCTTAGTTAAATCTTTATCAAATGAAATTGCTGATGAACGAACATCACTACCAATATATGGTTTATCTAAAAGTTTAAATAATCCTTGAATTGTACCATCTTCACCCATATTACCATGAATAACTGGATAAAAAAGATCAATATCTTTAACTTCAGTTAAACTCATGATATTAGCTAACGGATTTGTAAAATCAATTGTTGGTAAGACATCTTCAACAACTTTTGCTTCTGGTTCGCCATCAAAAATGCGACGTGAAGCAGCATCTCCAAGTAGTACACCTTCCTTTGTAAACATGAATAAACTAACTTCGTACTTATTTTTATCCATTGCATCGTAGATATTATGTGCTGAACGTTTTGAAACGTCATGTTCTGATGAATTACCACCAAAAAGTAATCCAATGTGTATCTTTTCGCTTGTCATCATATTCTCCATTCCTATTGTATTATTTTTGTTCGCTTTAAACTCTTAGTCTAAATAATACCATGTTTATAGTAGATCTGTCATTTACGTTTGCTATTTTATTTAAACATTTAAAATCCACATGAAAAGTAAGAACACAAAGAACAGTCCGTACATGATTGGATGAACATCTTTTCGACGACCAGCAGCAATCATTGTAATTGGATAAAAAATCATTCCCAAAGCAATCCCGTCAGAGATACTATAAGTTAATGGCATACCAATTACAATTAAAAATGCTGGAATTGCAATTTCCATTTTTGTCCATTCGATTTTTGTTAAAGATTGTGCCATCAATACACCAACAATAATTAATGCTGGAGCAGTGACCTGTGTTGTTACAACTGATAATAATGGCGAGAAAAATATCCCGACAATAAATAATAATCCAGTTGTAACAGCCGTTAAACCTGAGCGTCCACCAACGGCGATACCTGCTGAAGACTCAACATATGCACCAACTGGAGATGTTCCTAAAACAGAGCCAGCAAGCATTGCTGTTGAATCAGCAACTAAAGCTTTACCGACACGAGGCATTTTATTGTCTTTCATGAATCCGGCTTGTTGAGCTAACCCAACAAGTGTTCCAGCAGTATCAAAGAAAGTAACTAACAAGAAGGTTAAAACGACTACCCATAACTGAACCGTGTTAATATCACTAATATGTTTAACGCCTTGCATAAATGTTGGGGCCAAACTTGGGGCACCGGCAACAACTTGTGTTGGCATTTTAATTAATCCTGTGATGAATCCTAGAATAACTGTTGCAAACATCCCAATAAAAATACCACCTGGAACACGTCTAACCATTAAAATTGCAGTAACAATTAAGCCAAAGATTGTTAACCATGTTGTACCAACGGTCAATGGACCTAGGCCCACAACTGTGGATTTGTTTGCGATAATTAAGCCACCATCTTGTAAACCGATAAAAGCAATAAATAAACCAATACCACTTGAGATAGCGTATTTTAAGTTACTTGGAATAGCATTAATAATCATTTCGCGTAGTTTAAAAATAGTAATTAAAATAAAAATTAGTGATGCTACAAATACACCTGCTAAAGCTGTTTGCCATGGAATTCCCATACCTATAACAACTGAATATGAGAAAAAGGCATTAATACCCAATGCGGGAGCTGTTGCTATTGGGTATTTAGCTAAAATACCCATTAAAATACAGCCTAAAGCACTTGATAATGCAGTTGCAGTAAATACTGCCCCTTTGTCCATCCCCGAAGCACTTAAAATCGTAGGATTAACAAATAATATGTAAGCCATTGATATAAACGTTGTAAAACCAGCTAACATTTCGCGTTTAACCGTTGTATGTAACTGATCAATTTCAAAATATGATTTAATGCGATTAATCATTTTAAATCTCCTTTTCATAAATACATTTGTTCGTGTTTATCTCATTAATGAGCAATTACAATTTTACTATATTCGTATATTAATGTAAATAATATTATTAAACTGTATTTTGTTAAGGATTTATTCAAATAGAACTTATACTGTAATAATTTTATCAATTTTAATATCAAACTGATTACTTGTCCATTTCTCAGAAATTACATTTTGAACGTCCAAACAAAGTGAAATTGTTTTTGGTTGATATTTTGCAATATACCGATCATAATAACCACCGCCAAAGCCAATCCTTTGATTATTCTCTAAATTAAACCCAACTCCTGGTACAATCACTAAATCTAAATTATTCTTTTCAAGTGCAACATTATATTCAGGTTCTAATAGTCCATAATCACTTTTTATAAGCACCTGTTCAATAGATAAGTAAGGTAAAAATGCAAGTTGCTTTTCAGGCATCGTTTTTGGTATATACACCCTCTTACCTTGAGACAGTGCCGCCAATAGTAATTCGTTAGTACTAAACTCAATCGATTGACTAATTGTTAATCCGATTGAATCAGCCGATTCCCATTCTTCAGATTGTAAAACTTTATCAATAATTGCCTTCTCCTGATTCCTTTTTTCAAGGACCTTATTTTTTGCCAAATCAACCATCTTGTTAATAATCATTTTTCTAATTTCTTTTTTACTCAATAGCTTATACCTCCGCGTTAAATTCACCAGTTATTACAAACTTTCCAATCATCTTACCATTTTCAACAACTTCAGAAGCCGTTCGTAAATTATCGGCGTTAATCCCCACCAATGATTTAGTCATCGTTGATTTTAGTTTGCCTTCATCTAATAACGTGGCTAAGCGATTTAATGTTTTACCTTGAGAGCTCATATCTGCCGTGTAATATACACCTTTAGTAAAAACTGTTAGCCATTTAAACTCATTACTTTTATTTTTTAATTTACCAATTGGTAAATTATCAGATGTGCCCACAATTGAAGTAATAATACCCTGAGGTCTGATGATATCTGCTGCTAAATCAAAATAAGTTTCTGTTGAGTGCAATATTAGAATACCATCAACTTCATTAATATTTAATTTAACTAATTGTTTCTTCAAATCTTTTCGGTGATTAATGACAATATCAGCGCCCATCTTTTTAACCCAATCGCTCGTTTCTAATCTTGAAGCGGTCGTGATAACAGTCAAACCAGCCCATTTAGCAAGTTGAATAGCAATAGAGCCTACACCACCAGCTCCATTAATAATTAAAACTGATTTTCCACTATTGGCATTTTTCTCTGGAATGAAATTTAATTTTTCAAATAATGCTTCCCATGCTGTTACACCTGTTAGTGGCATAGCGGCTGCTTCACTGTCTGTTATTTTCTTGGGTGCATTTCCAACTAGTCGTTCATCAACTAGCTGATACTCAGCATTACTTCCTGAACGATTATTGACACCTAAATAAAAAACCTTATCACCACTATTAAATTGTGTTACTTCTGATCCTATTTCAGAGACGACCCCGATTGCATCGAAACCTAAAATAAGTAATTTTTCTTCAGAATCAATTAACATTCTTGATTTATAATCTATTGGATTCACTGAAATACCCGTTACCTTCACAAGAATATCATGATTTTCAGGTGTCGGTTTATCGATTTTGACATCTCGTAATGCATTTTTATCTTCTGTCGGAAATTTTCCAAATGCTGCGATGGCCTTCATTTTATTTACCATTAGCTCACTCTTCTTCCATTAATATAGATTACGCTATTCATCTTACTACAATCTAACAAAAAGTTTGGTTTGTTTCACTTTTATACCGTCTAAAAATATTGAAATACTCACATTCTCAATCTGTCAGTATAGACTTAATATTTGGTTTAATGTATGCTTAAAATATTATTAAAACATATACAATTAAGGAGACACACATCATGGAAAAACCACTAAAAACGAGACAACAACTGAAATCTGAATCAAAGGCATTACTTAAAGGACACTGGAAGTCAGCTATCCTAGTTAGCTTACTAGCAATCCTTATTTTTATTGTTTATTCTCGCTTATATTCTACTGAGTACGCAGACATTATGAATTTATATTCTACTGAAAATAATAACCAATCATCAGCTATCAGTCCTATAATTTCAGCAACTGTCGTTGTTCTTTATCTTATTTTTCAAATTCTACTTGTAGGTGTTTCATATACATTCTTAACTTGGGTCAGTTCACAAAAAACACCAGAACATGCATTTACACAAAGTTTCCAAGTTTTCTCAAATGAATTATTTTTCCCATCTATTGGTATCGCCATTCTCAAAACCATTTATAGTACACTTTGGACTCTCTTGCTTATTGTCCCAGGAATTATTAAATACTATTCTTATTCACAAGTCTTTATGATTAACAAAGACTTAACAGATAACCCAAATCATCCTGACATCAGTATTAATAAAAAAATAACGTTAAGCCGTGAATTAATGAACGGACACAAATTTGATTTATTCGTAATAGAGTTAAGTCTGGTTGGTTGGTACCTATTATCAATCGTGACACTTGGAATTGGTTATATTTGGTACATGCCTTATCAACAAGCAATTAAAGCAAATTTCTACAGAGACCTTGCCGGAGATAAATTCTTAACCTTAAAATAAGCAAAAAAGACTGAATAAAATCAGTCTTTTTTATTTTGTCTTCACATGTTTAAGTCCTTCTCGCACAGCTAGCTTTGATAGATCATGGCTCTCAATAAAAGTTATAACCCAATTTTCATCAGTCTTAGCATACTCACGTAATGACCAACCAATCGCTTTTTGGATGAAAAATTCATCTGTTGTTCTATCATTCAAAATCATCTTTGATAAGTAAGCTAGATTAGTTTCTTCACGATAGCCTAACTGAAGATTTATACCCACACGACGCATCCAGAAATTATCATGGTTTTCAAATTGCTTACTAATATCGTTAAAATTTATCGGACTTAATTTTAAAAAGTCACTAATAACCTTACGTAAAGCATCTACTGAATCCCACCATGGTTTAACCTTAATTAACTCAACCAATACTTGGACTTCATCAACCGTCAATCGTTTAAGATTTTTTTGTGCTAAGTCGATTGCAACATATTGATACTCTCTTTCTTCACGACCATAATAAGCTAAAATTTGTGAGATTAACTCTTCTAGAGGCCAACTCTTAGATTCTTTCATCAAGTCCTTTGTTAGTTCACGTCGACTTGGTGTCTTAATCCCTAAGTAAGAAAAATTATTTTTCATGTAAGCTTCCATTTTTTTAATATTTTTGTTATCTTTTTCTAAATAAATCATATTTACTCCTTTTATGAAAACGTAACCATATAAGTTGGATAACCGTTTTCATGATGTTATACTAAAGGTAATCATATAAAGGGGGAACCATTATGTCAATGCATAACAATTTGAAAAAATTACTCACAATCAAAGAAGAACCCATTGTATCAATCTTTATCAAAACATATCCAGGTATTAATTTTGCTGCGAAGAATCAGTTAAAACTAAAAACTAGTTTAAAAACTGCCAAAGAAGCTCATTCGGATGTACCTAAGAAAACTTGGGAACTAATTGAAACACAATTGGTTAATTTTATTAATGAAATTGCAGATAAAATCGGTCAATTCCCTAGTATCGCACTTTACTTAACACCTAACGATTACTTTAAATTTAATTTAAATCACGCTATTGAAGTAGATAAAGTTATTGTTGGTCCTGAAGCATACACTTTACCTTTATTAGCTCAACAAGCAACAAAATTATCAGGAACAATCCTAAGCTTACACCGTGATTCATTTGAATTACATCAATTCAAAGAAGGTGTCTTATTGAAACAAGAACTCCCAGAGGATGCTCCTATCGACATGGTATCAACTCTTGGTCCTGAAAGTACAGATACCACGACCACTCATGGCCCTACTGGCGCCCTCCATGGGTTAAATACTAAGGATGAAGAAAAAGCGATTGATAATAGAAATTACTACTTGGCAATTGAAAAATTCCTAGTTACCCATCCCGAATTAATTTATAAACGTCTTTTCCTTATTGGACTACCTAAAAATCAAAGCTTATTCCATGAATTAACAAAATTAAAATCAGTTAATTCAGAAATTACAATTAAAAAATCACCTAGTGCCCTAACAACTACAGAAATTGAAAAAGATTTGTTAGATCAAAATCAAATTTTAATCAATCAAACAATTGATCATTTATTGGATCGTGCTCGTTCACTTGATGAAGTTAATCCAAGCAAAACAAACCCAATCGATTTGTTTGCTCTATTAACGCAACATCGTGTTAATACTTTATTAATTAACGAAGACGCTGTATTCCCTGGTTTAATTAGTGATGGTCAAATTATCGATACTGAACCTGGAAAAACAACCAATAACTTATTAAATGATTTAGCTAACTTTACTTTACGTAATAGTGGTAACGTTTACGTTATTTCAGCTGACCACTTTAATTCAGGTCAATTCGTTTACGGTGTTTAGAAATTGAAAAAGAAGACTTCATTGTCTTCTTTTTTTGTGCCCATTTTTAAAATGTCATGCTATACTTAAAAAAGCAAATATATATTCCAGGAGACGATATTAATGAATAAAGTTTATTTAGCAGGTCCATTTTTTAGCGACAAACAACGTGAACGTGTTTCTCAAGTTGTTGCAGCATTAAAAGAGAACAAAACAATTGATAGTGACAATATTTACTTGCCCCAAGATAATCAAAGTAAACAATATGAACAATTCAGTCAACAATGGCAACGTGCAGTTTATTTAGCTGACACACGCCAAGTTCATCGCGCAGACGTTGTTGTTGCTATCTTAGACTACAAAGAAGACGAAGATAACGAACCTGACTCTGGTACTATGTTTGAAGTTGGTATGGCAGTAGAAGCTCATATTCCAGTTATCTTAGTTCAATTTGAAGCTGGTCGTGTTATCAATCTAATGTTATCTGAAAGTTTAACTGCTTTCTTTGATGAGAGTAAAAATGGCTTAAATGAACTTTCTGAATATAATTTCAACGTTTTGGAAGAAAAAATTACAGAGAACGAAGTATTATAATATGCTACCTTTAAGTATTACGGATAAACAATCGCAGCAAAAAGGACATTATCATTTTGATAATGTCCTTTTAATTTGTCTTAATTAATCATTTACCAAATATTAACGCGTTCATCGACTGCTTTATACATTGCATCACTTGCAACAATATCAAAGGCATCATAAAATTCTGCTAAATTTTGAACTTGAATATTAGCACGCAACTTAGCAGGGGCATGAACATCAATTGATAATAACAATTGCATATACTGTGTTGAAGCCTTCATTCGCCATACTTGTGCCCAATTAATGAAAAATGCTTCAAAATCAGTATCGTCTTCAGATTTAGCCGCTTCAAGTGCACAACTAAGCCCACCAGCATCAGCAATATTTTCAGAAACTGTTAAAGTCCCATTAACTTTTTGGCCTGCGAATTCAGTTCCGTCAAATTCAGTAATCATTTGTTGTGATAATTCTTTAAAATGGGTCAAATCGGCTTCACTCCACCAATTATTCAAATTACCATACTCATCAAATAGCGCACCATTATTATCAAAAGCATGTGAAATCTCGTGCGCAATAACTGCTCCAATACCACCATAGTTAGCACTACTACTCTGCTCTAAACTATAAAATGGTGCTTGTAAAATAGCCGCTGGAAAGACAATGATATTTTTAAAGGGATGATAATAAGCATTAACTGTTGCTGCACTCATCTCCCAAAGATCACGATCGACAGGTTTATCCCACTTACTAAACATATCTTCAGTGGCTAATTTATCAAAGGCCATTGCATTCTCTAGCAATGTTTTTTCCATATTAACGTGCATTTTTTGATAAAGCGGGTTAATTTTATCTGGATACCCAACTTGAATACCTAATTTACTTAATTTTAAAATTGCCTTATCACGTGTAGTACTTGTTAACCAATTATTAGTAGCCAATCTATTTTGATAAACATTAATCATCTTTTCAACCATCTGTTGAACGTCTGCTTTAGCATCTTCACCAAAGTATTTATATCCATAATATTCGCCCACAACCCCACTATAGGTTCCCATGGCTAGATAATAAGCAAACTTTTGTTGTTTTTTCGGTGCCTTGCTTCCAGATAATGCACGCCCGTATTCACCAGCAATAACACGTAAGTCATCTGATAAATATGAACTAAGACTCCCTACTGTTTTAACAATTAACCAACTTTTAAATTCTGTAAAATGAGTTGTATTCACGAGTTCATCAATAGATGATAAAAATTTAGGTTCAGTCACAATTATTTTTTCTGGTTCATTCCCATTTAAAAGATTTTTAACAATTGATTTTAAATCTAAATTACTACTTTGTGAACTAAATTCTGTGAAACTTTGTGGGTTGTACGCTTTACTATAATCAGCTGATTCTTCAGCACTCTTGACATTTGGCACTAAGTTACGATCAAAAGTTAGTGCCTCTGTAATAACATGATTTGCATTTTCTTCACTATAATCTAAAGCAACTAATAACTTAGTCATCATCGCCCTAAATGCTTTAAGTAAACCTTCAGCTTGTGAATTATCTCGTTCATAATACGTTTTATCTGGTAAAACCAAACTCGGAGCTGCCACAAATAAAGCATTAATTTTAGCATTTTTCATATCAGCATCAACATCAAACCCAAGTGGTGTTGGATAACCCGCACGAACAAAATCTGCCCATTTAGTATCGAAATCAGCTAAACTTGTTAAATTTTCTAAAGGTGCTAAAACTTTTTTCAATGGTAAGGTTCCTTCTGATTCACGTCGATCAAAATCAGCTGCTAAGGCATAATAGTTTAAAAATTCTTGCATTAATGGTGCTTTAACACTAGAATCAGCTGACATTTTTTCAAAATCAGCCATCAAAGTTTTATCAATTTCATCAGCTAAATCATTAAAACCACCCGTCGCAGGTTTATCATCAGGAATTTTGGCAGTTTTTAACCATTCACCATTTACTGCTTCGTATAAATCATCTTTAATTAATTGTTTATTTATAGTCATTATTTATCTCCTTTTTAGTTTTATATGTAGCTAGTATAAACGTTATTCTAGTGTTTTAATAATAATTTACTTGAAAAACAGACATTTTTTCAAAATATACCTTATATCTATCTTTTAAAGAGTCTACGATATCTATCTTTGGTACCATTTTTCGTACCCTAACAAAAAAACAAAAGCCATAAGACTTTTGTTTTTGGTGCTATCCAGATTCATTATTGATCAACCGTCACAGAATGATTAATAAGAAAGAAGGATTATTACATTGGCTATCCTAACTTCTCAAACCTCTACCTTTATTAATAAGATACCAACAAATCCAGTAAAGAACACCAATAAACAGAATAAGAATTATCATTGATAAAGCAAGTGATACATCAGTCTTACCTAAAAAACCATATCTAAATCCTGAAATCATATAAACAATTGGATTAATCTTAGAGATGGCCTGCCAAACTGGTGGTAACATTGAAATAGAATAGAAAACACCACCAAGATAAGTTAATGGCTGTAAAACAAACGTAGGTACAATTGACACATCATCAAATGACTGTGCAAAAATACCATTAATTAATCCTGCTAATGAAAATAAAATGGCTGTCATCAAAAGTGTGATAATAATAATGACCCACGAAAAAACATGAAGAGGTACAAAAAATAATGAAATAATAGTGACAAGTGCCCCAACTAAAACACTTCTTCCAAGTCCTCCAATAACAAATCCCCATATAATAATATGCGTTGGTACTGGTGCAACTAGTAATTCTTCAATATTTTTCTGAAATTTCTGAGAAAAAAATGACGAAGATACATTAGCATACGAACTAGTGATCACCGACATCATAATTAACCCTGGTACAATGAATTCCATATATGAAAATCCACCCATTGCACCAATTCGGCCACCAATCATTTTACCAAATATAATAAAATACAATGATGTTGTAATCACTGGTGGTACTAATGTCTGTACCCAAATTCTCAAATAACGATTAGTTTCTTTTATTGCGAGACTTTTTAATGCAGTAAAATATTGATTAAACATGTTTCTCCCCCACTTGGTGCTTTTCTTCCGTAATTTTCAAGAATAACTCTTCTAATCGATTCGATTTATTTCGCATAGAAAGAACTTTTATCCCTTGTTCATCAAATTGTTTAAAGATCCCATTAACACCTTGATTTCGTTCAACTTCGATAGAAATTGTTTGCGCGTCTTCAAAGGAATTTTTATACCCTATAATTTCTGGCTTTTTATCATACACATCTAAATCGAAAATAAACGTTTCAAATTGTAATTTTGATAATAAAGTTTTCATGCTCGTATTTTCAATCAACTCACCTGATTGAATAATACCGATATGACGACAAAGTGTTTCTGCTTCTTCTAAATAATGAGTCGTCAAGATAATCGTTGTGCCATTCTCATTCAATTCCTTTAAAAAAGACCACATTTCACGTCTCAACTCAATATCTACACCCGCAGTTGGTTCGTCTAAAATGAGCAACCGAGGTTCATGCATTAATGCCCTGGCAATCATCAATCTTCGTTTCATCCCACCAGAAAGCATTCGTGCACGTACATTACGTTTTTCCCATAAATCTGACTGTTTTAAATATTTTTCACTGCGCTCCATTGCTTCTTTATGAGGAACACCATAGTAACCAGCCTGATTAACAACAATTTGTTGAACCGTTTCAAAAGGATTAAAGTTAAATTCCTGTGGGACAAGTCCAATTTGTTGTTTGGCTTGTACCAAATTGGTATCAATATCGTAATCAAAAACCTTCACTGTTCCCGCTGTTTTATTCACAAGAGATGTAATAATACCAATTGTCGTTGATTTTCCCGCACCATTAGGCCCTAAAAGTGCATAAAAATCCCCTTCTTCTACAGCCAGATCAATACCACGTAACGCTTTAACACCCGTTGCATATTCTTTTTTTAAGCCTTTTATTTCCAGTGCATATATCATTTAATTATTATCCCCTTATTTACTTTTTAGGAAAAGTAACATCATTCTAAACTATTTTACCCCACACTGCCTTCCATCTGATACTCAATCAGACGATTCAATTCAACAGCGTATTCCATCGGTAATTCTTTGGTGAACGGTTCAACAAATCCCATTACAATCATCTCTGTTGCTTTTGCTTCAGAAATTCCGCGACTCATTAAGTAATATAATTGTTCTTCAGAAATTTTAGAAACTTTAGCTTCATGTTCCATAGAAACATTGCCATTTAAAATTTCATTAAATGGAATCGTATCACTCGCTGATTTATCATCCATGATGATTGTATCGCATTCGACATGTGCAAACGAACCATCACTATGTCTACCAAATTTTAAATAACCTCGATAATCAACTCGTCCACCATCTTTACATAACGATTTAGAAACAATCGAAGAAGTCGTATTTTTAGCATTGTGAATCATTTTTGCCCCAGTATCTTGAACGATATTCCCACCAGCAAACGCAATCGACAACATTGTGCCATGTGCGCCTTGACCATCTAAATAAATACTTGGATATTTCATTGTAACTTTTGATCCAAGGTTACCATCAACCCACTCCATCGTCGCATTTTCTAAGGCTCTAGCACGTTTTGTCTCTAAGCTATACACATTATCTGACCAATTTTGAATCGTTGTATACCGACAATAGGCATCTTTCATGACGTTCACTTCAACGACTGCCGCATGCAAACTGTCTGCCGAATAATTAGGTGCTGTACAACCTTCAACGTAATTAACACTTGCGCCTTCATCAACAATGATTAATGTTCGTTCAAATTGTCCTGTATTCTCCGCATTAATTCTGAAATAACTTTGAATAGGCACCTCGGTCTTCACACCTTTAGGTACATAGATAAAAGTACCACCAGACCAAACAGCCGAATTTAAAGCTGAAAATTTATTATTAGAGGCAGGAACCAATTTGCCAAAATACTGTTTAACCAATTCAGGATATTCTTGGACGGCAGCATCTGTACTCATAAAAATAATTCCTAATTTTTCAAAATCTTCACGCATATGATGGTAAACAACTTCTGATTCATATTGTGCAGAAGAGCCAGCTAAGTATTTACGTTCAGCTTCTGGAACACCAAGTCGGTCAAAGGTTTCTTTAATCTTATCTGGGACATCTTCCCAGTCTCTAGCAACATTATCACTAGCACGTTGAAAATAGCGCATATTAGCTAAATCTAACTTAGACAAATCAGGACCAAAACTTGGCATTGGCATCTTTTCATATAAGGCAAAGGCACGAAGTCGATAATCCAACATCCACTCTGGTTCATTTTTTGCTGCCGAAATTTCTCGAACAATCGCTTCGGTTAAGCCACGCCCAGTTGAATAAACAGGCTCAATATCATCTTTAAAGCCATATTCATACTCACCACCAACATCTAGTTCTTTCATATCTTACCTCCTCTCTAATTTTCTAAATTAATAGCTTGATAAACTGCCTTCCAAGCTAATGTGGCACACTTAATCCGAGCTGGAAACTGAGCGACACCTTCTAAAATAGCAGCATCACCTAAAAGATTTTCATCAATCGTTTCACCTGTTACCATTCTTGAAAATGTTGTCACCATTTCTTCTATTTCATTTTTTGCTTTACCAATAATTTCATCAGTCATCATACTTGCAGATGCCTGGCTAATCGTACAACCCGTCCCAGAAAAGGCAACATCTTGAACCTTGTTGTCACTCATGATAAGTTCAACTTTTAAAACATCCCCACAGGTTGGATTTCTGAGTTCAATTGATTTCTGACCCTTTACTAGTGAGCCATGATGATGCGGATGTGTGGCATGTTCCAAAATAACTTGGCGATATAAATTATCTAATTTAGATAGTCCCATTTTTAAAGAACTCCTTTGTAGCGATTAACGCGTCAATAAATTTTTGATTTTCTTCTAAAGTATTGTAAAAATATAAACTAATACGAACAGTTGACGATACACCCATGCACTTCATTAATGGCTGTGCACAATGATGACCCGCGCGAACCGCAATTCCTTGCATATCAAGAGCTGTCGCAACGTCATGCGGATGTAGTCCCTCCAAATTAAATGAAATAACGCCTGATCGTTTTTTACTTTCAGTTGGCCCATAGACAGTAATGCCAGAAATGGCTTTTAATTTAGGTAATAAATCAGTGATGAGCATCTGTTCATGTGCTTGTATATTAACCATTCCAACTTCATTTAAATAGTGAATAGTAGCACCTAATGAAATGACCCCTTCAATATTAGGTGTCCCCGCTTCAAATTTCCAAGGAATATCTTTAAAGGTTGATTGTTGCTCTTCAACAAAATCAATCATCTCACCACCAAATTCTAGTGGCTGCATCTCGTTCAAATAATTACTTTTTCCATATAAAACGCCAATACCAGTTGCAGCCCCCATTTTATGACCTGAAAAAGCAAAAAAATCAACATCTAACTCCTGAACATTAATCGGCATATAAGGTATTGATTGCGCCCCATCACAAATAACAACCGCACCGACTGTATGTGCCATGTCCGTTAATTCTTTGATGGGGTTTATACTCCCCAAAACATTTGAAATTTGAGTTAGCGATACAATTTTAGTTTTAGCTGTCATTTTTAATTTCGCATCATTAATGTCTAATTGTCCATCATCTGTTATGTCGATGTAAACTAATTTAGCACCAGTTGCTTGTGCGACTTGTTGCCAAGGAACAAGGTTACTATGGTGTTCCATAATAGATATTAAAATCTCATCCCCTGGTTTCAATCGATTCTGTGCAAAACCCTGAGCAACCCAGTTTAAACTTTCGGTTGTCCCTTTTGTAAATAAGATTTCAGCTGAATATTTTGCATGAATAAAATCAGCAACAGCTTGTCGTACATCTTCAAATTGCTGTGTTGTACGCTCGGCTAAAGTATGCACACCACGATGTACATTGGCATTATCATTTTCATAATAATGTGAAATGGCATTAATAACTGCTTGTGGTTTCTGAACAGTTGCAGCATTGTCAAAATAAATTAACGGTTCATCATTCACAATTTGCTTTAAAATAGGAAAATCATTGCGATACTTTTTCAAATTTTTGACCATTAATGAGTTTCCCCTCTATTGTTTCGATTAATCGTTCACGAACATCAACTGCCGGAATTGCCGTTAAAACAGGTCCTAAGAATCCACGAATAACAAGTCTTTCTGCTTCTTCTTTGTGTAATCCACGACTCATCAGATAGTACAATTGTTCCTGATTCACGCGTCCAACACTAGCTGCATGTCCAGCTTGAACATCATTTTCATCAATTAATAAAATAGGATTAGCGTCTCCACGTGCTTTTGTGGATAACATTAGCACACGGCTTTCTTGTTGAGCATTCGCACCCTTTGCACCTTTAATAATATGGCCAATTCCATTAAATATTAATGTAGAACGCGATAAAATTACACCGTGTTGCAGAATTTGACCAATTGAATGTTTACCATAATTCGTCACCCGTGTATCAATCCCTTGAATCTGATTTCCTGTTGAAATCGCAACAACTTTAACATCTGCGTGAGAACCTGCACCAATTAAATCAGAATCGAAATCGCCAATTATATTGCCATTATTAAGTAATCCAATTGACCAATCTATTTTTGCATTGCCTAATAAATAACCCCGACGGTTAATATATGCTGTTGTATGTTCCCCTAATTGATCAACTCCAGCAAATTTAACATGACTGTTAGCTTTAGCAATCACTTCCACAATAATATTTGCGGTTGTGATCTGATCACCGACTGTTGAACGATTTTCTAGATATGAAAACTGACTATTTTCTGCTGCGACAATTAAAACATGCTGTACATAGTCCTGATTGTCCCGTGCATCCTGCGTTAAATAAGTTGTAATTGGGTTGTCTAATACAACATTTTTAGGTACATAAATAAACAAACCACCGGTTAATTGTGCTAAATGCGTTGCGGTCAACAAATCACTATCCCATTTAACTGCCTTAGTCATAAAATATTTCTTAATTAAATCTGCATGTTCCACTAACGCGGTTGACCAGTCGCAAATAATAACATGATTTTCTTTTAATTCCTCAGATATATTTAAACTAATCGTTCGAGATCCAACTTGAATAAACGTATTTTCATCCGATTTTTTTGAAACAAATTCCCCTGATTCTTTAACCAGTGTTTCAGGTATAATGGGCCATTTTTGGTATCTAATTTTTTCAAATGAAGGAAGCGCTAGTAATGTTTTTTTTACAAAGGCATCTCTTCTTAATTGTTGAAACCACTCAGGTTCTTGTTTTAAATTTGAAAAATCAATTATACTTTGTTCTAAGAGCTTCAAATCAATCATTTTCCGGCCCTCCACTAAAGGTTCTCGTCTGTTAAAGTAATGTCTAGCCCTAATTCATCACGCAAACCAGCATAGCCTTCTTCTTCCAGTTTTTCTGCAAGTTCGGCGCCACCCGTTTTAACAACCCGTCCATCCATCATAACGTGCACCACATCAGGCACAATATAGTTCAGCAAACGTTGGTAATGCGTAATCATAAGTGTTCCAAATTCCGCATTTTTCAACATTTCATTTACGCCTCTCGAAACAACTTTCAATGCATCAATGTCTAGACCTGAATCAATTTCATCTAAAATAGCAAATTTTGGTTCAATCATCATCAGTTGTAAAATTTCATTACGTTTCTTTTCGCCACCTGAAAAACCTTCATTTAAATAACGATCAGCCATTTCCTCAGTCATATCTAAAGTTGTCATCGTTTTATCTAATTTCTTTAAATATTCTCGAATTGGGATTTGTTTATCTTCCGGTCGACGTGCGTTGATTGCTGCACGCATAAATTCAGCATTTGTTACACCAGGAATTTCTGAAGGATATTGCATTGCTAAAAATAATCCTGCTCGAGCTCGCTCATCAACAGGTAGTTCTAAAATGTTTACACCATTCAGCAATACTTCGCCTTCTGTCACTTTATACGCAGGATTCCCCATAATGGCCTCAGATAAAGTTGATTTACCTGTTCCATTTGGACCCATGATTGCGTGTACTTCTCCAGTCGACATTTTTAAATTAACACCTTTTAAAATTTCTTTATCTTCAATTTCTACATGTAAATTTTTAACCTCAAGTGTCGACATTTTAGCATTCCTCCGATTCATTAATATATTCCATTCTATCTTAATAAATTATCCATTTCAATGGAGCCTCGAGACTCGCAATCTTTATTTAATTAAGTTAAACTAATAAAAAGTAAATTTTGAGGAGGTTCATTTATGAAACCTATTATCGGTATTGTTGGAAATCCTAATCGAAATCCAATTACAGGCATGCACATTAACGAAATTACTTATACACCTCAAGGCTATATTGATGCCATTATTGAAGTTGGCGGTTTACCACTAATCATTCCTACTGATTTAGCAAACGCATCTAGTTATCTTGATTTGGTAGATGGTTTACTATTAGCAGGTGGTCAAGATGTTTCACCAATCTTATACGGCCAAGAACCTCATCCAAAATTAGAAGAATTAAATCCCCCACGTGACGAAATGGAGCTCGCTTTAATCAAGGAAGCTATTTCTCGAAAAATACCAATACTTGGTATTTGCCGTGGACTACAAATACTTAACGTCTTTTTTGGTGGAACACTCTATCAAGATTTAAGTGACTATTCAAATTGGCAAGTTAAGCATTTACAAGATCCAACATTACCAGAATACGCCACACATTCTGTATCGATTAAAGCAAATAATTATTTATCAGATACTTATGGTTCAACGCTTCGTGTCAATACGTACCATCACCAAGCCATTAACCGTTTAGGTGATTCATTAACGGCCATTGCGACAAGTTCAGATGGCCTAATTGAAGGTATCAGTAGTAATGACGGTCTCATTTTAGGTGTTCAATGGCATCCCGAAATGTCTTATATAAGAGAACCATCAGATTTAGCTATTTTCAAATGGCTAATTAATAAAATTGCAAAATAAAGAGAATTGAATTAGTCATGTCGACTAATTCAATTCTCTTTATTTTGCAGGAATAACGGCACCTTTATACTTATTCAAAATCCATTCGCGTGTCTTTTTAGATTGTAGTGCTTTAACTAACTTTTTAATCGCAGGATTATCTTTATTTTTTGGTGCGACAGCAACTAAATTCGCATATGATGATGTACTACGTTCTAATGCAATAGCTTGTTTCGTTGGATTTAATCCAGCTTCAACCGCATAATTTGCATTAATAATGATGGCTGAGCCTTCATTATTTTCATATAAATCAGACATCAATTTTGGCTCATACGTATGCTTAAAAACTAAATTTAATTTATTTGTTTTGATATCAGCAAAATTTGCAGTTGCCACGTCTGTCCCTTTTTTCAGGGTTATTAATCCAGCATCTTTAAAAATAGTTAAAACACGACCATAATCTGAAATACTGTTAGATACTAAAACCGTACTTCCTTTCTTCAAATCAGTTAACTTTTTAACTTGTTTAGAATAGACACCGATTGGTTCAAGATGAACATTTCCAACACTTATTAAATCACCATTATTCTGTTTGTCCCAATTATCTAAAAATGGTTTATGTTGAAAATAATTAGCATCTAAATCACCAGATTCAGTCGCTTTATTAGGCATCACATAATCCTGAAAAACTTTAACTTTTAAATCGATACCTTCTTTTGCCAACATTGGTTTTACATGATCTAGAATTTCTGCATGGGGCATATTACTAGCACCAATTGTCAAAGTAGTCATTCCATTTGATTGTTTCCCGCATCCAGCTAATAAAAGAGTCAAAAATAGAAATGAAAAAATGAACTTTTTGTTTATTCTCATGAGGTTACCCCTTAATTATTTCGTTTATCGATTAATTTAGCTGAATGATCACCAATAAGTTGAAAAATGGCAACAATAATGATGATTGTGACCGTTGCAACTAGTGTAACAGTATTATTATTAGCACCATAACCTTCAATGAAAGCCCAATTTCCTAGCCCACCGGCACCAATCGTACCAGCCATTGCCGTGTACCCAATAATTGTAATTCCAGTAACTGTCGCCCCTGAAATAAGAGCTGGTAAACTTTCTCGTAATAGTACTTTCCAAATGATTTGTGCCTTGTTAGCACCCATTGCTTCAGCTGCTTCAATCACACCATAATCAATCTCACGAAAAGCAAGTTCCACCATTCGTGCATAAAATGGAGCCGCCGAGAGGATTAGAGCTGGCAATGCTGCAATCGGTCCAATAATAGAACCAACTAAAGCCTTAGTAAAAGGCAATAATAAGACAATTAAAATAATAAACGGAATTGAACGAAAAATGTTAACCATGGCTGAAACAATCCAATTAATTATTTTTACCCAGATACTTATTTTACCGGTCGTTTTTTGTTTTGTTTCAAATAAAATAAGACCTAAGATAATACCCAAAATTGTAACGGCTATTGTAGATATTAATGTCATACTGATTGTTTCCCAAGTATTTGACCAGAATTCATCCCAGTTAACAGCATTAAAGTTAAAATATGACGCCCAAGTATTAGTCCCCATAATGCAATACCTCCGTTTCTACTTTCATTTTTTGCAAGAATGGAACGGTTTGATCTAAACTTATTTTTGGACCAGTTAATTGAATATATAATGTTCCAATTGGGCCACCTTGAGTTTGATGAATGGAACCCTCAACGATATTAAAATCAACTTCTGGAATTTGTCTTAACATTTCAGAGATAATTGGCATTTGCGTCTGCGTACTGTGAAAGGTTAATTGAACAATCAACCCTTGTGGATAAGCTTCAATTAATTCATTTACAGCAAGTTCAGTATCATGTAGAGCTGGTGTGACCTCCTGATTAACGAATCGTTTTGTGACGTCTTGTTTCGGACGCTTAAAGACGTCTAAGACAAGTCCACTCTCCACTAATTTTCCAGATTCCATTACAGCAACGTGATCACATATCTTACGAACCACATGCATTTCATGAGTGATTAATACAATTGTTAATTTCAATTTATGATTAATTTGAAGTAATAAATCTAATATTTCATCTGTTGTTTGTGGATCTAGCGCACTTGTTGCTTCATCACAAATCAAAATTTCAGGATCATTCGCTAAAGCCCTAGCAATCCCAACTCGTTGCTTTTGTCCACCAGATAACTCAGAAGGATATGCATTTTCTTTACCTTTTAACCCAACTAATGTTGTTAATTCTTCAGCTTTGGACAACCGCTCAGTTTTACTTATTCCAGCAAGTTCAAGTGGAAACATGATGTTTTCCACAACCGTTCGTGACCAGAGTAAATTAAAATGTTGAAAAATCATGCCAATTTTTTGACGTTGCTTTCTCAATGTTCTACCCGATAAAGATGCGATTTT
Organism: Dellaglioa sp. CoH-55-MRSF-6; assembly: GCF_056782215.1. The sequence continues at coordinate 23,492 of NZ_JBXAYJ010000004.1, read as the reverse complement.
AGCGCCATTAACGTCAACTTCACCCGAAGTTGGTGTCTCTAATCCATTCAGCATTCTAATTAATGTACTTTTACCAGCACCTGAATATCCTACAATACCTAAGATGCTACCATCTTCCACCGAAAGATTCACATCAGAAACAGCGCTAACCTTACCACTTTTCGTGATAAACTCTTTTGATACATTTTTAAACTCAATCATGTTAATACCTCCTAATTTTTCTGCAAAAAAATAACCTCCCATCCCCCGTTTAATAAACGGAAGGACGAGAAGTTATAAACTTCACGTGTTACCACCTTGTTTTATTGTTACCTCACGATAACAATCTCATCAGGTACGGGTTTTAATATAACCGATACCTTTCCGCTGTATTGGGCGTACCCAAGGTAGATTAACATTGCTCATCTACCAAACGTTCCAAGACCATATTCAATTCCGTAATTTTGATCCCTTTTCAGCTACCAGGATTCTCTTAACTAATTACTAAAATTTACTCATCTTTTCAAAACGTCTTATCTGTATTTCTTATTGTAGTTGATTATAGCTAGATTAAAATTTAATGTCAACAGTTTTATTTATTTAACCATGTCTCTGTAAAAACATCTTCACTGAATCCGGTCGTTAATTTTGTTCCATCAGTTAATACCGGACGTTTCATTAACATCCCATCTGATGCTAAAATTTGACTTGATTGCTGAATTGTCATCGTTGGTCGTTTATCTTTTAGATTTAATTCACGATACTTATTTCCTTGTGTATTAAAAAAAGATATTGCTGGAAGACCAGACTCATTCAACCATTTTTCGATTAGACTCGCCTTTGGTGTTTCTTGGATAAGATCTATTATATGGTATTCAACCTCATTTTCGTCTAACCATTGTTTTGCTTTTCTACAAGTTGAACATTTAGGATACCAATAAAAATCAATCATCATCAAAACCTCCTAGTTTTAAAAAACAGTGATTCCATAATAGAATCACTGCCTTATCTTTTTATCAAAATCTTCGTCTTCGCTACTGAACATGTAACTCTTATGATGGTATCGCATTGACATAATTAAGCCAATTCCAATCATATTTCCTACTAAAGCAGACCCACCTTGACTGACAAATGGTAATGGAATACCTGTTAAAGGTAGTAACCCAATACTCATCCCAATGTTTTCAAAAACATGGAATAAAATCATCATAATGACCCCAGTAGATAAGTAAGCATAAAATTCATTCTTCGTATCAAAGGTTGCACGAACCATTCGATAAATGAGTAAGAAATAAATAAAGATTAAAATACAACCACCAATAAACCCAAAGTTTTCGCCGATAACAGAAAAAATCATATCAGATTCACGGACGGGAACATAAACATTTGACACGTTAAATCCCTTACCAGTCATTTGTCCTGATCCAATGGCTTTCATACTTTGCCATAATTGATATCCTGTTCCGGATGTATCTTTTGATGGATCTAACCAGTTATCAATTCGGTCAAATTGGTAGGCAGAAAAGCCAACTTTTTCTAGAATTGATCGACCAGTTGTTGAAATAACCATATATAATGCCGTTCCACCTACAACAGCCACCGTTCCAAATGCCGGTCCAATAATCTTCCAAGTGATACCTGAAACTAAAATGACACCACCTAAAATAGCAAAGAAAACGAGCATTGTTCCAAAATCATTTTGCAGTTTTAATAAAATAACTACTGGTAACGTCCATGCTATCATTTTGGCTAATAAAATAATATCTGTCCCAATTTTATGAGTTGGATAATCATTGTTATGTATCGTAACCACACGCGCCAACATTAATATAAATGCTGGCTTCATAACTTCTGATGGTTGGAACGTTAACGAACCAACTAATGGTATCCAACTTTTAGCACCTGTGTTTATATATAAAGGTCGACTATATACGACTAAAACAATCATCAATAAAAACAGGCCAATAAAATACCCTATCGGTGCGACTCGCCATAATTGTTCTGAGTCAAATTGCATAATAACGACAATTGCAATGACACCAATAGCGTACCACATTAACTGTGAAACCATTTGGCTAACAATTGAGGTCGCACTAGTATCATGGGATGCTGATACGTAAATTGAGGCAAGCCCAATAATTGCCAAGACTAAAACGGCAAAAATAATACCATAATCAATTCTTGACTCACTATCGACCTCATCTTTTCTACTACTCATAGAATTCCCCTCCACACTATGTCACTTATTTCGTTAAATTTTTGAATAGGCTAAAATTTAATAATTGACTAATTAACCGCGATGTAAGTGAAAATCGCGCAATAAAGTATCAATACCTTCATCACGAGTTTTAGCTTTGAATATCTCACCGTTACTTAATGTTGCAACAAATTTTGTATCTTGTTGAATGACTGTACCAATTTCAATACCGCCAACGGTTAATGAAACTGCATCCTCACCATTAATTTTAATATCATTTTCTGCTACTTCAATCTCTTTTTCTTTTTTAGACATGCTTTTCTTCTCCTTTAGGGTTCTTATTTCTTCGTACGGTAAAGTAATCAGGTACGGGATCGTATCCGCCTCTGACAAAAGGATGGCATCGTAAAATCCTACCGATACCCATAATAATACCTTTTGCACCGTGTTTTTGAATTGCCTTAATCATATAGTTTGAACATGTTGGATAGTACCGGCAACTAGGTGGAAACATCGGTGAAATAAATTTTTGATAAAACTTGATTGGTGCAAGCATTAAGTTTTGCATAAATAAATGACACCTCCTATATGAAAAGGTCCATCAACAGATTGCCCCGTTAATAGACCTCCCTTAATAACCAGTATCACAGTTGTTATCTACCTTGTTTTTCAATATGATCTAACAAGAATCCAGTTCCTTTTGCGACATCATCCAATGGTGTTTCTGACACCATAACAGGAATATCTAAGTTCGATGACATTAATAAATCAACACCATCTAATAATGCACCGCCACCTGTTAAAATAATCCCAGTATCAATAATATCTGATGCTAATTCTGGTGGTGTTTGTTCAAGAACTTCTTTAGTTGCTGCAACGATTGCTTGCATTGTATCATGAGTTGCTTCTTCAATCTCAGCAGAGCTAAGCACAACTGTCTTTGGTAAACCAGTAACAACATCTCGTCCACGAATTTCCATTTCTAATGCACGATTGTCTGGGTAAACTGTCCCAATTTCAATTTTAGCTTTTTCAGCTGTACGTTCACCGATTTGAAGGTTATGTTTTTGCTTAACAAAATTGATAACATCACTATTCAATTGATCACCAGCAACACGTAATGAACGGCTTGCTACAATATCGCCTAATGAAATAACGGCAACATCACTTGTACCACCACCAATATCAATCACTAAACTACCACGGGGTTGATAAATATCCAACCCAGCACCAATAGCTGCAACTTTAGGTTCTTCAGCAAGATAAACCTTGCCACCACCAGCTTTTTCAGCAGCTTGAATAATTGCTTTTTGTTCAATTGATGTGATATTTGTTGGGCAACAAATCAAAATACTTGGTTTTGATAAAAAGCCGCTCACATTTAATTTTTTAATAAAGTAAGTTAACATTTGTTCTGTAATATCAAAATCAGCAATGACACCATTTTTCATAGGTCTGATAGCTCTAATACTACCAGGTGTTCTACCAACCATTTTATATGCTTCTGATCCAACTGCTAATACACGACCTGATTTTGTGTCAATTGCAACAACAGATGGTTCATTTAAGACGATTCCTTTATTTTGTACGTTAATTAATACATTTGCGGTTCCTAAATCAATACCAATATCTTTAGCCATTATGCTTCTCCTCTCGGCACTTAAAACTTACACTAATGTAAGCATTATACCATATACCTATACAATAAAAAAATGTCCAAAATGGACATTTCTTCTATTTTACTTCATTTTCTGTCTTAATAATTATATCTTGTGTATCATCATTGATACGTTTAATTTCAGCACCCAAAGCTTCTAACTTTTGATGGAAATGATAGTAGCCTCGATCAAGATATTCAAGATGTGTAACTTGTGTATAACCACGAGCTACTAATCCTGCTAGCACAAGTGCTGCAGCAGCTCTTAAGTCTGTAGCAGCAACTTCTGCACCATTGAAGTCAGTTGGACCATACATGACAACTGAGTTGCCTTCAATCTTAAATTTTGCATTCATACGTCGTAATTCTTCAAGATGCATAAAACGATTTTCGAATACCGTCTCTGTTAAAATACTTGTACCATCTGCCATTAATTGAAGGACAGTCATTTGAGGCTGCATATCAGTTGGGTACCCTGGATGAGGCAATGTTTTAACTGTAGTTGGTTTAATTTTTTCTGTTCCAATTACTCGGATACCATTGTCTTCTTGGATAACGTCAATGCCCATTTCTTCTAATTTAGAAATTAATGGTTTATTGTGTTCCGCAATAGCCTCTTCGATTAAAACATTACCTTGAGTCATTGCTGCAGCAACCATGAATGTCCCTGCTTCAATCCGATCTTGGACAACTGCATGATCAGCGCCATGTAATGCCTTAACACCATGAATGCGAATTGTTTCGGTACCAGCACCTTGTACTTTAGCACCCATTTTATTTAAAATATTAGCTAAATCAACAATTTCTGGTTCTCTTGCAACATTTTCAATCACAGTTGTACCAGTAGCTAATGTTGCAGCCATCATAATATTCTGAGTTGCACCTACACTTGGAAAATCAAGATAAATGTTGGCACCCTTTAATTCATCTACAGTTGCTTCTATATAACCATCGAATTGTTCAATATGCGCACCCATTGCTTCAAAACCTTTTAAATGCAAATCAATTGGGCGAGAACCTATTGCACACCCACCAGGCATTGCAATCTTCGCATGTTTAAGTCGTGCCAAAAGTGGTCCCATTACAACAATAGAAGCACGCATTTTTGAAACATATTCAAATGGTGCTTCTGGTGATAATTCTTTAGTCGCACTCATTTTAACTTCATTAGTTTCTTCATTAAAGTCAACGTCTAAATTTAAAAAACGTAGTACGTTATTCATTGTAAAGACATCTGACAAAACTGGTACATTTGACAGTGTATTTTCACCACTACTTGCTAAAATTCCGGCTGCTAGAATTGGCAATACTGCATTCTTTGCGCCTTCTATATGCACTGTTCCATTGAGTGAGTTTCCACCCTTGACGATTATTTTTTCCACAAGTTATTCCCCCGTTATTATTTAACTAAAAAAACTAAATTACGAACATTATCAATAAAATTTAAGAAAAAGGCACTGCTTGTATATCCTAATAAAATAGCCAATAAGACAATTAAAACTTTGATTCTTTGTTGGCTACTTTGTGGGAAAAACCTGTCTATTCGTAACCCTTGAATTGCCCAAAAAGCAATTCCAATAAACATTAGATGACTCATTAAAGTAACTAGCGATTGGATTCCCACAGTATTCATCAAAACACTCCTAAAATTTATTCGTCATAAGCATAGCATATTTTGTACCACTTGTCGCTAATATTTGTAACAAAAATGAAATATTTAATATGTATATACAAAAAAAGGTACTGAATAAATCCAGCACCCACTTTTGTATTAATGTTTAGAGATATTAATTCGATTGATTGCACGTCTAAGTGCAATTTCAGATCTTTTAAGTTCATCAACATTATGTGTTTGTTTTGCAGTAGAAATCATCTGCTCAGCTCTTTTTTTAGCAGCCTGTGCACGATTTTCATCAATATCTTCTTGGCATTCTGCTGCATTTGCAACAACCGTTGCGACATTTTTTGAAAATTCAATGAATCCACCACTTACGGCAATTTCATCTTCTTCATTATCATTTACCTTAACCCTGACAGCATCAATATCAAGAGAAGCAATAACTGGAATATGATTGGGTAAAATACCCATTTCCCCGCTGGGTGTTTTAACAATAATCATTTTAGCATTATTGTCATAAACACTACCATCAGGAGTGACGATACTAACGGTCAAAACTGAATCTTCAGCCATCTGTTATTACCCCCTATTTTGCCATTTTATTTGCTGCTTCAATAACATCTTCGATTGGGCCGACACCATTGAAAGCATCTTCAGGAAGTGAATCATATTTACCATCAAGAATATCTTTAAATCCTTGAACTGTTTCAGCAATTGGTACATATGATCCAGGTTTTCCTGTGAATTGTTCGGCAACATTAAAGTTTTGTGAAAGGAAGAATTGGATGCGACGCGCACGTGCTACAATTACTTTTTCATCATCAGATAATTCATCCATACCTAAAATAGAAATAATATCTTGTAATTCACGATAACGTTGTAACGTATGTTGAACTTCCGTAGCAACACGATAATGTTCTTCTCCAACAATTTCAGGTGTCAAAGCACTTGAAGTTGAAGCCAAAGGATCAACAGCTGGGTAAATACCTTGTTGCGTTAAGCTACGTTCCAAGTTAGTTGTTGCATCCAAATGGGCGAACGTCGTTGCAGGAGCAGGATCAGTATAATCATCAGCTGGAACATAAACTGCTTGAATTGATGTAACTGAACCTTTTTTAGTTGACGTGATACGTTCTTGCAATTGACCCATTTCAGTAGCTAATGTTGGTTGATAACCTACGGCTGAAGGAATACGGCCTAATAAGGCTGAAACTTCAGAACCAGCTTGTGTAAAGCGGAAAATATTATCAATAAACAATAGCACATCTTGTCCTTTTTCATCACGGAAATATTCCGCAATTGTAAGACCAGTCAATGCAACACGCATACGGGCACCAGGCGGCTCGTTCATCTGACCAAACACCATGGCTGTCTTCTCTAACACGCCGGATTCTTTCATTTCAAAGTAAAGGTCATTACCTTCACGAGTACGTTCACCAACACCGGTAAACACTGAAATACCATTATGTTCTTGAGCAATATTATGAATTAATTCTTGAATTAAAACAGTTTTACCAACACCGGCACCACCGAATAATCCAATTTTACCACCTTTAATATAAGGGGCTAACAAGTCAATAACTTTAATTCCTGTTTCAAGAACCTCAGTACTTGCACTTAATTCATCATATTTAGGAGCATCTTTATGGATGCTACTGCGCTCTGCATCTTTATTAAATTCAGGACCACCATCAATGGTATCTCCTAAAACGTTAAACACTCGACCAAGAGTATCTTCACCAACAGGGACAGAAATTGAAGCACCTGTGTCTTCAACAACTGTTCCACGTTGCAAGCCATCCGTAGAATCCATGGCGATTGTTCTCATAACTCCGTCACCTAATTCAAGCGTAACTTCGATAATTAGAGCAGTTCCATCTTCACGTGTAACTTTTAACGCATTATTGATATCTGGTAAGGTTTCGTTTAAAGAGAATTGTACATCGACGACGGGCCCGATAACTTGAACAACTTTACCGAGACTCATCTTCTGTATTTCCTCCTGTCATTTTACTCTAAAGCAGCTGTTGCACCAGTAATTTCTGTAATTTCTGTTGTAATAGCACTTTGACGTGCACGATTATACTTTAATTCTAATGATGCAATAATATCTTTAGCATTATCTGTCGCAGATTTCATTGCTGTAGAACTTGAAGCATGTTCAGCTGTTTTAGCATCTAAAATCGCACCATATACTAAGCTTTCAGCAAACTGAGGTAGAACAACTTCAAGAATTGCGTCTCCTGAAGGTTCCATATCATAATCTTCATTCCCCATCACATTAGACGTTTCAATACCTTCTGCATCTGTATCCATATTCACTTCTGAAATAGGAAGCATTTGTTCAGAATGAAAGTCCGATTGTAAACTATTAACGAAATGATTATAACAAACAAATAATTCATCATAAACTTCACTGTTATACATTGTTACTACTGATTTAACGATTTCACGAACCTCAATAAACGTTGGAATATCACTTACACCACGGTATTCGTAGGCAACCTCATATCCTCTATTTTTAAAGAAGTCAGCACCAGTACCACCAACAGCAATAATAACAGCATTATCTACAGTATGGCCATTTTGCTTCATCAAATCTAATGTTTGTTTAATTACGTTACTATTGTAACTACCAACTAAACCACGATCAGAAGTAATAATTAAATAACCACTTTTTTTAACAGGTCTCTTTTGTAACATATCAAAACCTGAAAATTTTGAACTATCATTCTCAGATGATTGCTTTGATTTTCCAGCTTTAGCATCTAAAAGGTGAGATTGGGCAAGATGGGTAATGACACTTCTAATTTTAGAAGCATATATCTGATAACTTTGAGTATGACGCTGAATTTGGCTTAACTTAGCAGTCGAAACAACTTGCATTGCGCCAGTTATTTGTCCCGTTTTCTTAGTTGAAACGATTCGACGCTTTACTTCCATTAATGAAGCACCCATTAATTCTCACCATCTTTCATTTACTTTTAGTTTACGCTTTTTCAGGAGTTACTTGGAAACCTTCTGAAAAGTCTTTGATTGCAGCATCAAATTTATCTTCGTCAGGTAAATTACCTGTTTCTTTGATGTGATTTAAAAGATCACTATGATTATTATCAAAGAAATCAAAAATTTCACCTTCAAAACGAAGAATATCATCAACAGGAACTGAATCCAAGAATCCATGTGTTAATGCATATAAAATTAAAACTTGTTTTTCAACAACTAATGGCTTGTGTAATGGTTGTTTAAGTACTTCAACCGTACGATGTCCACGATTTAATTTAGCTTGTGTTGCGGCATCTAAATCAGAACCAAATTGAGAAAATGATTCTAATTCTCGGAATGATGCAAGAGCCAAACGAAGGCTTCCGGCAACTTTCTTCATTGCTTTAATTTGAGCTGACCCACCAACACGAGAAACTGATGTACCAGCATCAATAGCTGGACGAGTACCTGAATAGAATAAATCACTATCCAAGAAAATTTGACCATCAGTAATCGAAATTACGTTAGTAGGAATATATGCAGAAACATCACCAGCCTGTGTTTCGATAAATGGAAGAGCAGTCATTGAACCACCACCCAATTCATCACTTAACTTAGCTGCACGTTCAAGTAAACGTGAATGTAAGTAGAAAACATCACCAGGATAAGCTTCACGACCCGGCGGACGTCTCAAAATTAATGACAGTTCACGGTAAGCCGTTGCTTGTTTTGATAAATCATCAAATACAATCAAGACATGTTTACCGTTATACATGAATTCTTCACCCATTGCTGAACCAGTATATGGAGCTAACCATAATAATGGTGCGGGAGAAGCAGGACCAGCACTAACGACAATTGTGTAGTCCATTGCGCCTAATCGACGTAACGTTTCCACTTGTGCGCTAACAGTTGATTCTTTTTGTCCAATAGCAACATAGATACAAATCATGTCTTGATCTTTTTGATTTAAAATCGTATCAATAGCAACTGATGTTTTACCAGTCTTACGATCACCAATAATCAATTCACGTTGTCCACGGCCAATTGGAACTAAAGCATCAATAGCTTTAAGTCCAGTTTGTAAAGGTTGATCAACTGACTTACGATCCATAACTCCTGGAGCCTTTTTTTCGACTGGACGAGTTTTGTTTGTCTTAAGATCACCTTTACCATCGATGGGTTGGCCTAAAGGATTAACAACACGTCCGATAAGTTCTTCACCAACAGGAACTTCCATGATTCTACCCGTACGTTTGACAACGTCGCCTTCACGGATACCTTCATAGCCACCTAAAATAACGATACCAACATCGTTTGTTTCTAGATTTTGAGCCATACCATAAGTACCGTCAGAAAATTCTAACAATTCTCCTGATAAAGCGTTATCCAAACCGTGTGCACGAGCAATACCATCACCAACATAAGTAACGGTACCTACTTCATCAACGATAAGTTCGTCTTTATATTGTTCCAATTGTTCTTTAATTAAAGCACTGATTTCTTCAGCTTTAATGCTCATACAAGGTTCACCTCTTAACTACTTTAATATGTTACTCCGCTAATAATCGTTTTACTTTGTTGATTTTTGATGAAATTGATCCATCAAAAATCTGATTATTGGCTTCAATAATAACGCCACCAATAATTTTTTCATCAATAATATTGTTAAATACTATCTTATTTGCACCGATTCTTTCTGCAAACTTACTTGATAATTTCGTTAATTGACTATCATCAAGCTCAATTGCAGTTGTAACGGTTGCATGTACAATTTTTTCTTTAACATCGCATAATCGTTCGAATTCTTCAATTATTCCAACCATATCACCCATTCGACCATAATCAAAGACCATTTGGATAACGTTTGCAATAATTGGAGATGCATCTTTGAGTAAGACCTTAACAAGGTCTTGCTTTTCTAACAAATTAAGACGTGCATCAACAAGCACTTCACTCAATTGTGGATTAGCAAGAAAAACTTGTCTAACTTCCTCTAATTCTTCAGAAAAGGCAACAATATTACCTTGTTCATCAGCAATTTCAAAGATGGCTTCACCGTAACGATTGGCAACGGTTGCCTTATCTAATTTCATTTTACTTTACCAACCCTTCAATATAAGAATTGATTAAGTTTTTTTGATCATTCTCATTTAATTCTTTTTGAATAATCTTAGAAGCAATTTCAATAGATAATTCAGCGACATCACTTTGAACGCTACTCAATACTTCTTGGCGTTCTTGTTCAATATCTTTAACAGCATTTTGTTTCAACGTCGTTGCTTCATCTTGAGCTCCAGAAACGATATCATCATGTTGCTTTTTACCGTTATCTTTTGCACGACTAACAATTTCAGATGCTTCTTGACGTGAATTATCTAATTGGTCTTGTCGTTCAGTTGCCAAAATATCGGCTTTTTTTCTTGAATCTTCAGCAGAATCTAAATCATTTGCAATTTTATCTGCACGGTCACTCATCATTTTTGTGACAGGACCCCATGCAAAGTGTTTGATGATTAACATCAAAATAACAAACGAAATAATATAGAATAAGAAATCACCAGTTTGAAAATTACCAACTGCACCGAAAACTAAATCTGAAAACATCTATTGACACCTCCTTTTTAAAATTAATATATTTCGTTGTATCAACGAAGAATCAAACTTAATTTCAAAAATTATTTAGCCATCAATAAGAATGAAATAACGATAGCAATAATAGGAACGGCTTCAATCAAACCAACACCAATAAACATTGTTGAACGTAATTGACCAGATAATTCTGGTTGGCGAGCCATACCTTCGATTGTTTTAGAAATAACTAAACCATTACCAATACCTGTTGCGACAGCGGCTAAACCAGCTGCAATACCTGCTGCTAATAATCCCATAATAATTGTTTCCTCCTTAGATATCTTGTTTTATTCTTTTTGTACTTTTCCACCGATATAAACCATTGACAATGTTACGAATACGTAAGCTTGGATACTTCCGATAAACAGAGAGAATCCTTGCCAGATCATTTCAACTGGTAAAGCCACGATAGTCATTAATGGGCCCATAGAAACTGCACCACCAATTAACGTTAATAATACTTCCCCAGCGTAAATGTTTCCGTACAAACGAAGAGCTAATGTTAGCAAATTTGTAAATTCTTCAATCAAGTTAATAGGTAAAAGAAATGCAACTGGACTCAAATAGGAATTTTTAATATATCCCTTAAATCCGAATTGAATAACACCCATAAAATGTGATAATAGCAGAATCAAAAATGCAAACGTTAGTGTCGTTAGCGGACTCGACGTTGGACTTTTAATCAACGTCTTGTCGCCAAAACCTATTTGTAAAAATAAACCCATTTGGTTAGATACAAAGATAAATAAGAATAACGTAAATGCTAATAAATTAAACTTCTTACCTTCTTTTCCTGGCATTGCGCTTTTAACAATCCCATTGGTGAAATCAATGAGCCATTCCAAAACATTTTGTCTACCAGTCGGTTTCATGGTCAGTCTTCTCGATAATACAATAGCTATCATCGCGACAATCACACATGCAAGTAAACCGGAAACGACATTCGTAATATTGAAAGGTAGGCCATAAAAATTCACAACGAAAGCATCTCCATCCACAGAATTTCACCTCTTTCCAAACTTTTATTTGACCGTATAAAACGGTATAAATTAAAGAGAATAACTTTATAAATATTCTCCAATTACAAAAGAAATCATACCACCAATTGAAATAAAATACAAAAGAAATTCTGACTTATTTTGAGTTTTTTTTCACATTAAAAAAAATGACACCTAGACGGCTTACGCATAAGCATTCTAAGGGCCATTCATTTAATTTATTTCGTACCAAACAATCGATCACCTGCATCGCCCAAACCTGGGACAATGTAGCCATCTTCATTCAAGTGATCATCAAGTGCTGCTGTATAAATATCAATATCAGGATGTTTTTCACGTAAAGCTGCAACACCTTCTGGAGCCGCAACAAGACAAACAAACTTAATTGTCTTTGCGCCGCGCTTCTTCAATGCATCAACTGCCATAATAGCAGAACCACCAGTAGCAAGCATTGGGTCTACTACAAGAAGATCACGACTAGCAATATCTTCAGGCATTTTTACAAAATATTCTGTTGGTTGGAATGTTGTTTCATCACGGTACATACCAATATGTCCAACTTTAGCTGCTGGTAATAATTCCAAAATACCATCAACCATCCCTAAACCAGCTCTTAAAATAGGAATAATAGCAATTTTCTTACCAGCCAATGTTTTTTGTGTTGTTTTACCCATAGGTGTTTCAACGATAACATCTTCTAAAGCAAAATCGCGAGAAACATCATATACCATTAGTTCAGCAATTTCATTAACAACTTCTCTAAATTCTTTTGTACCACAGTTCTTATCACGTATAATCGTTAATTTGTGTTGAATTAACGGATGGTCCATCACTTGAAATTTGCCCATTACGAAACACTCCCTTAAATTTAGTCTATTCTATTTTAGCGAATTATTACCTAAAATACTAGTCTTAAACGTATTTAATTTGTGAAATAGGATGCTTTTTAGATAATGCTAAAACTTGCGAACCAATTTCGGCTAATTTATCGTCATCATCGTGAAATTGAATTGCGTATAGAATTAGAATTGCAATCACTTTTACGTCTTCGCTGTCAAACCCACGAGTAGAAATTGCTGGCGTTCCAATTCGAATTCCAGACGTTTTAAATGGGCTCAATGATTCATTTGGAATTGTATTTTTATTCACAGTAATATGAACACGATCTAATAAGTTTTGAACTTCTTTTCCATTTAACCCAGAAGGTGTTACATCTAAGTTCATTAAGTGATTATCAGTTCCACCAGAAATAACTCTCACTAAATCTGACTGTGCAAATACGCCAGCCATTGCTTGTGAATTCTGAACAACTTGATACATATACGCCGTAAATGCTGGTTGCGCTGCCTCATAGAATGCTGCCGCTTTCCCAGCAATTACGTGTTCAAGTGGGCCACCCTGTGTACCAGGGAAAACTGCCGAGTTTAGTTTTTTAGCATATTTTTCTTTAGCAAGAATCATTCCACCACGAGGGCCACGTAACGTTTTATGCGTTGTTGTCGTAACAACATCAGCTACATCTACGGGATTTGGATGCAGTCCAGTAGCTACAAGACCAGCAATATGAGCCATATCTACCATTAAATAGGCGCCAACTTCATCAGCGATTGCTCTAAATTTTGTAAAGTCGATCATTCGACTATAAGCTGAGGCTCCAGCAATAATCATTTTAGGTTTTTCTTTAAGTGCTATCTCTCGAATAGCATCATAATTTAAACGTTCTGTTTTAGAATCAACACCATAACTAACAAAATTGTACAATTCACCTGAGAAATTTACTGGTGAACCATGCGTTAAATGTCCACCATCGTTTAATTTCATTCCTAAAATCTTATCTTGAGGTTCTAAAAATGCCTGGTAAACGGCCATATTAGCTTGTGAACCAGAATGTGGTTGTACATTGGCATATTCAGCATGGAATAGTGCCTTAGCACGATCAATAGCTAATTGTTCAACTACATCAATATACTCACAACCACCGTAGTAACGCTTATTAGGATACCCTTCAGCATACTTATTGGTTAACACGCTACCTTGTGCAGCACGTACAGCATCAGAAACGATATTTTCAGACGCAATTAATTCAATATTGTCCTCTTGGCGTTTTTCTTCATGAGCGATTGCATCCCACAATTCTTTATCCTGTTGTTTATATTTCACTTTTTCAGCATCCATAAGTTCAACAATATTTTGGCTACTTGCTGCTTTTTCAAGACGGTTCATGTAAGCAACACCCAATCCCTTTTTATCAAACCCTTCAACTAAAATCATTTGAACATTAGGGTTGTCATCGAAGTAGCGTAAACCGTCAAAAAGTGATTGGCTTGCTGATTCAATTGTTTTTCCTAAAGAAGAATAGCCACTATTCTTAGGTATCTGATCCGTATCAATTTGACCTTCTTTTGCCATTAATCCGATTGCAATATCTTGTTTAGCGACCCAGTCTAAAATATCTGACCAATTTTGTGTTGAATCAACAATCACAACTTGTGCTCTTGGTGCATAATGTCGATACTTCATCCCAGGTGCTTTTGGCGTTTCTCCTTCGGCAACTTCATGTGTATCATCACTAACGTGTCCAATTACATCCTCAATTTGTGACTGAGTAACTGCTCCAGGTCTCAAAATTGTTGGTTCATCTGTACTCATGTCTAAGACAGTTGACTCCACCCCTACTTTTGTTTGCCCATCATCAATGATACCAGCAATTTTACCATTCAAATCATGAGCAACATGTTCTGCCATTGTTGGACTAGGTTTACCTGAAGTATTAGCTGAAGGGCCAACAATTGGAACGCCCGACTTAATAATAAAATCTAATGTAACTTTGTTATCTGGCATTCTAAAGGCTGCAGTTTCTAAACCGCCTGTAACAGTCTTTGAAAGAGCTCCTGCTTTTAATTTAAGGATAAGCGTCAATGAACCCGGCCAAAATGTTTTAATTAACTTTTCCACATTGGCAGTAAGTGGTTGTGCATATTCCCGAACTGTCTCTACATCGGCAACGTGTACGATTAGTGGATTATCACTTGGTCGACCTTTTGCAGCATACACTTGTTTGACTGCCTCTTCATTTGTCGCATCGGCACCCAATCCGTACACTGTTTCAGTTGGGAATGCGATCAATTGTCCTTGCTTTAATAACTCTGCAGCAGTTTCTATTTCATTAGGTTGATAAATAATTGTTTCCATTAACTCAACACCCCTTTTATAATTTTGCGTGAATCATTCTTTGATTATCAAAACTATCTTTTTTTCCTTCTATTAAAACTGCATTTTCAAATGCGTTTGTTAACATCTTTATCACGGCGTTTTCTTGTTGATACCCTATTTCAAAGAAAATATCTCTTGGTTTTTGCGTGAAGCGAGCCACCTCTTCTATCATTCTTCGATACAAGATTAGACCATTTTCAGCTGCAAATAATGCGACTTGCGGTTCATGTTCAATCACACTTTTATCCATCACATCTCGCTCATTTTCGGCAATGTATGGTGGATTAGACACGATGACATCCACTTTCAATTCATGAATAGGTTCTGTTAAATCTCCAATCAAAAATGTTACATCAACTTGCTGTGCTTGTGCATTTTTTTTGGCAACCGTAATTGCTTCTTTAGAAATATCACTTGCAAAGATTTGCCAATTTGGTCGCTGTTGTTTTAAAGCAATCGCAATTGCTCCAGAACCGGTTCCAATATCAGCAATTACCAACTTCTCATTAGCAGGCAATGTCTCCAACATCCATTCTACCAATTCTTCCGTCTCAGGTCTCGGAATAAGGGTTGCTTCGGTCACTTTCAATTGCATACCAAAAAAGTAGGCATGACCAATAATGTATTGTGCCGGCATTCCATCACAAAATTGCTGAATATCTATCTGATATTGTTGCCACTCATTTTTTGGCATTTTTGTTTGATAATTCATTAATAAATCAGTCGTTGACCAGCTTAGTCGCTCTAATAATAACCACTGACCACTTTCAACTTCTAACTTATGTTCCTCTATACACAAAGAAGCCCATTTCAAGGCTTCATAGTAGGTTGGATTAGTCATTTTCTTGCAACTTTTCCATTTTTTGTGTTTGATCATATAAAATCAATGAATCGATTACTTCTTCAAGTTCACCATTCATAACACGATCTAATTTATTCAATGATAATCCAATTCGATGATCAGTCACACGATTTTGAGGGAAATTATAAGTTCTAATTCGTTCTGAACGGTCCCCTGATCCAACAGCTGATTTTCTATTTTCATTGTAAGCACTTTGTTCTTGTTGTGAATAGAAATCATAAACTCGAGCCTTCAAAATTTTCATAGCTTTTTCACGATTTTGTTGTTGTGAACGTTCATCTTGCATAGCTACAACAATGTTTGTTGGTAAATGGGTCATTCGGACAGCAGATGATGTCTTATTAACATGTTGTCCACCGGCACCAGAAGAACGATAAACATCCGTTCTAATATCTTTTGCATCAATTTCAATTTCAACATCTTCTGCTTCAGGCATAACACCTACTGTTGCAGTAGAAGTATGCACACGTCCAGCTGATTCTGTTGATGGAATTCGTTGAACTCGATGTGCACCACTTTCATATTTCAGCTTAGAAAAGACACTATCACCATTAATCAACAGGACAATTTCTTTAAAACCACCGACTTCAGTCACATTTTTATCCACAATTTCAACAGTCCAACCTTGCTTCTCAGCGTATTTAGAATACATTGAGAATAAATCTGCAGCAAATAAACTAGCTTCATCCCCACCGGCAGCGCCGTGAATTTCCATGATAATATTTTTATCATCATTAGGATCCTTAGGAATTAATAGTACCTTAATTTCTTCTTCTAAAGCTGCTTTTGCTTTCTTTGCGTCAGATAATTCTTCTTTAGCCATTTCAGCCATTTCAGAATCTAAATTTTCGCCTAGCATTTCTTCAGCATCTGCAAGTTCTTGAACAACAACTTTATATTGGCGATATTTCTCAACTGTTTCGCGGATACTTGCCATTTCTTTTGATAATTCCATAAACCGATTATTATTTGAAATAATCTCAGGATCAGACAATAATTCGCCTAATTCTTCATAGCGATCATCAACTGATTGTAATTGATCATACATTTCATCCATTTTATATTGTCTCCTCTTAATTCTTTATCTTTCTAGTCTATCTGATTATTGTAATTGTGTCATCAACGGATTGTTATAATGTTTACGACATACTGGATAATAATCTTCATTACCACCTATTAAAATTTGTTCGCCAGCATATACAGGTTTACCATCATGAATACGTAAATTCATGATGGCCTTTTTATGACAAAACCAGCAAATTGTTTTCATTTCTTCAATCTTGTCAGCATATAATAATAAATATTTTGATCCTTCAAACAATTCGTTTTTAAAATCATTCTTTAACCCAAAAGCCATAACTGGAATATTTAATTCATCCACAATTTTAGCTAATTGAATAATATGTGCTTGTTTTAGAAATTGTGATTCGTCTATTAAAACACAAGCAGCATTTGAATTAGTCTGTTGAACTAAATCAAAGACATTTGTTTCTTCAAAAATAGGTGTCGCCTCACGTTTCAATCCAATTCGACTTGAAACAAATCCAACACCATCCCTGTCATCCACACCACTTGTTAAAATAATAACTGATTTATTTTGTTCTTCATAATTATGCGCAACTTTTAAGATTTCAATTGTCTTACCACTATTCATTGCACCGTATTTAAAAAATAATTGCGCCATAATAAACCTCTTCTGTTTTTCAGATTTCCGTCTTTAAGTATATCCGATTTAAGCTTGGATTTCATTAAATAAAAATTTTTTCTTAATATTAGGCATTTTATATGTAGAATTTTGTAATTATGCTATTATAGACATAATATAAATTCAGTAAAGTAGGCTATGACGTGGATTCTATCCTATGTAGTCAATTTTCTGTAAACGGAGGATATTTTAATGACGATAAAAAGCTCAATAGCAACTGTCGCAGGGAAATCATCATATTGGTTTTTGCACACCTTTCTAAAAGGTGGTAGCTCTCTACCCGGCAAAATAACTGCCGCGTTAGATCCAGAAATTTTAAAAACATTAGGTGCTAATTATGACGTTATTGTCATCACTGGAACCAACGGTAAAACCTTAACAACCGCCTTAACAGTTAAGGTTTTAGGTGCTAAATATGACCATATCTTAACAAACTCTGCTGGATCAAATATGGAACAAGGTATTATCACAGCATTTCTAACGGATAAGCGCAAAAAAAATGAGCGTCCTCTTGCTGTTCTTGAGGTTGATGAAGCAAATGTCATTAAAGTAACCCAATACATCACGCCTAAAGCATTTGTTCTAACAAATATTTTCCGTGATCAAATGGACCGCTACGGTGAAATTTATACAACTTACAAAAAAATTATTGATGGGATTAAATTAGCACCCAATGCAACAATTATTGCAAATGGTGATGCACCCATTTTCCATTCAATTGAATTACCAAATCCTTTTGTTTTCTACGGTTTTAATCATGAAGAGGAAACAGAAAGTTTAGCACCTACGAATACTGATGGGATTCTTTGTCCAGTTTGTCAACATATCTTACATTATAAAACCCGTACGTATGCTAATCTCGGGAAATATTATTGTCCAAACTGTCATTTTAGTCGTCCAAAATTAGACTACCAATTAACATCACTTTTAGAACAAACACCCACATCATCTCACTTTATAGTTGATGGACAACCCATGGAAATTCATGTCGGCGGTTTATATAACATCTACAACGCCCTTGCTGCTTATGCAGTTGGTCGTGTCTTCAATGTTGGTCCTGCAACAATTAGTAATACATTAAGTGAAGACGATGAGCAAGTCTTTGGTCGACAAGAAGTCATCCATGTTGAAGACAAAGACATTACCTTAGTTTTAGTTAAAAATCCAGTTGGCCTCGATCAGGTACTAGATATGATTGCAACAGATACAGAACCATTCTCGTTGGCCTTCTTATTAAATGCAAATTACGCAGATGGTATTGATACCAGTTGGATTTGGGATGGGAATTTCGAACAATTAACACAAATGAACATTCCTCAATTCATGACGGGTGGTGAACGTTATAAAGATGTTTCATTCCGTTTTAAGGTCGCTGGTGTCAAAGATGAACAATTAATTAAAGAACCTGACATTGCTAAAGTTATCGAACAACTTAAAACCTTCCCCACAAAACATATTTACGTTTTAGCCACTTATACAGCTGTTTTACAGTTACGTAAATCACTCGCTAATGATGGTTATATCAAGGAGGGCATGTAATAATGGCAAAATATCATTTAAACGTCGCCCATTTATATGGTGACTTATTAAATACTTATGGTGATGTTGGTAACCTATTGGTGTTAGAATATTATGCCAAGCAAATGGATACTGACTTACAAACTGAAGTCATCAGTTTAGATCAACCTTTTGACAAAGATCATTTTGACTTAACTTTCTTTGGTGGTGGACAAGATTTCGAACAAAAAATTGTCTCAAAAGATATTCAAGACAAAAAAGAGGCCTTAACCGACTATATTGAAGATAACGGTCCCCTCCTCGCAATTTGTGGCGGTTACCAATTACTTGGTCAATATTATGTCGGTGCTGATGGTGAAAAAATTCCTGGCATTGGTGCAATGAGTCATTATACAGAGACACAAGATGACAATCGTTTTATCGGAGATATTACGATTCAAAATGAAGATACCGGTGAAACTTACCATGGTTTTGAAAATCATAACGGGATGACCTTCCTCGGTAAAGATGAACGACCACTTGGTAAAGTGTTAAAAGGTAAAGGTAATAATGGTAGTGATGCTTCAGAAGGTGTCATTTACAAAAACGTTTTTGGTTCATATTTCCATGGCCCAATCTTAACAAGAAATGGTGAATTAGCTAAACGTCTACTACTGCTTGCGTTGCATCGTAAATATCCAGATGTTGATTTTAGTCAACAAGAAGCACTCGTTATCGAACCAACATTTTAGTAAAAAAATAAAGATTCAAACAATAGTATATTATTGTTTGAATCTTTATTTTTTTATGCTTTTTCTCCAGGTTCTGATGCAATAATTTGCATATCACCTGTAATTGTCCATTCTTTAACTTCGTTTGGTAAAATAAAATGCATACCCATTTTTAAATCATATATTTTATCATCGACTTTAATCTGACCTTCACCTTTTAAAACTGAAACAAGAGTATAAGGTGCGACTGTTCTTTTAAAATTTGCTGATCCGTTTGAAATCAACCATTCATAAACACTAAAGAATGGTGTTTTAACAAAGGTTGTTACTTTGGCATCCCCGACCATTTTTGTTTGAATATCGAGTTCAGGAACTTTATTAGGCACATTAGTAACATCAATCGATTGTTGAATATGCAAGTCACGCTTCTTACCCGTTGTTGCATCCACACGGTCAAAATCGTAAACACGATATGTTGTATCACTACTTTGTTGCGTTTCAAGGACCATCACACCAGAACCAATGGCATGAATTGTACCACTAGGAACATAAAAGAAATCTCCCGCTTTAACAGGTACATGCGTAAATAAATCATCCCATCTTTCGTCATGAATCATTTCCGCTAATTCTTCACGTGTTTTAGCATGGTGCCCATAAATAAGTTCTGCCCCAGGTTCGGCTGAAATAACATACCAACATTCTGTTTTACCAAGTTCATGCTCATGTTGCATTGCATAAGTATCATCCGGATGTACTTGAACTGATAAATCTTGATTAGCATCTAAAATTTTAGTTAGAAGTGGAAAAACATCCCCTTTAGCATTACCAAAAACTTCACGATTTGAATCCCAGACTTCATTCAATGTTTTGCCAGCAAATGGACCATTCAAAACAGTACTTGGGCCATGTGAGTGTGCGGAAATAGCCCAAAGTTCACCAGTATGATTACTTGGAATATCATATCCAAAGACCGTTTTAAGATGATCACCACCCCAAATTTTTTCTTGTAATACAGGTTTTAAGAATAAAGGTTCTGTCATTAGTTGCTCTCTCCTTCGTTAAACATATTATTGGTTTATTTTATCATAAGCGGTTACATTTTTGAATGTTAATCGGTTACAATCCAGCTTTTTCCGTTAAAAAGCTTTCTATAATTTCATCTCGTTTTACCAAATAGAGACTATTATCACTCGTCGGATGTACCCTATTCGTTAAGACAACCAACCCGTCTTGCATGGATTGATCCATTATTATAAATGTTCCTGTATAACCAGTATGATAGACAGATAAGCAATCGCCATCTCCACGAAGATCCCAGCCAAGTGAACGACCCAAGCTTCTTGTAGGTGTTTGATCTGAGAATAACATTTGCGTCGTCTCCGGCCGTAATACTGGACGTTCAGGACCATCTGACATAAACCACTGCATAAATCGTAATAAGTCGGATACAGTGGAAAATAACCCTGCCGATCCACAATGTTCTTTTAAAATCCGTGCTTTGGGGTCATGAACAATACCCTTTAAAAGACCTAAGTCAGGAATAATCTCAGTTGGAACACTTCTTGAGATATTTGGACTAAAAGTACTATCAGTTAATCCTAAGGGATTTAAGACTTCTTGCTGCAATGCTTGCTGAACAGGAATTTTTAAAATACTTTCAATAATATATCCTAAAAAAATTAGTCCGATATCACTATAAATAACTTTTTTTCCAAGATTTTCACCATTACTTAGTCCGAATAGTGCTTGTTTTAAATCTGGTTCCGATAATTGATTTCGATTTTTAATATACCCTTGAAAATCTGCCGTATGCGTCAACATATGCCGTAAAGTCACCCGTTCGTCCTGATAATTTGGTAGGTATTTTTTTACGGAATCATCAACATTCAAACGACCCTCTTCTTGTAATTTTAAAATAAGAGTTGTTGTTCCTATCACTTTAGTTAGTGATGCAACGTCGTAAAGTGCATTGTCAGCTAATTGTTCAGTTTCAGGGACTAATTGCGAATATCCCAAATAGTTTTGATTGCTAATTGTATTATGATGGATAACCCCATATGAAGCACCAGGAACAATACCATCATTAACTAACTGTCGAATTTTATTTATCGTTTTAGGATATAGCAATCGTAATCACCCCTTTTGATTAATCTTCACAATTGTAAATTTACCTTTTTTAAAATCAACGTTACTAACACTAGCATTCTTCAAGAGCATCGTTGGAAGTTGATTTTTTTCTAAGCTGTCGATAAAACTTGATAACACAAGACCATGAGACACAATTAAAATATTTCCTCCCTGCGTCTGGTACTGATTCCCAATATCCGTTAATGTATCAATTATTCGACTAGTCATCTTATCATATGTTTCAGCTTGGCTAGTTCCTTCAAGCTCTGCGAACATATTTACTAAGTTTCTAAAGCGATTATGCCCTAAAACGGCCTGACTCACTTTAAAAAAACCAAATTTTTTAACAAGCATTGGAATTAAATCTTTATTTTTCATCTCTTCTAGTCGACCAAAATCGACTTCTCGAAGTCCTCTTAATGGTTGAAATTCAAACGAAGAGTCATGCTTTTCAAGAATAAAGTCCGCAGTATCTTGCGTTCGTTTTAAGTCACTTGTGTACACGGCTTCAAAATAGACATCTTTTAATTGTGTTCCCAAATTTCTAGCTGCCTCTCGCCCCTTGTGTGTCAGACGAGAATTAGTCACGCCTTGTAGCCTCTTTAATCTGTTCAATCGTGTTTGACCATGTCTTACTAAATAAAAATGAACTGTCTTCATCGCCTGCACCTCCATAAAATGGTTTATATTTGTACCTTCAAGTATACGCTACCATTAAGATTTTACCTAAGTAAAAACCTAAAATATATTTTTAAATTTAGTCTGTCTACGACTATAATAAAATAAATCAAAACATTTTCGTTTAAATTGGTATAATGAAGTAAATCATTTAGATGGGGAGTGTCACTTATGGCTAGTAATTCAGATTCTATATTCTTCGTCTTATCTTATGTCAGACGACATCCAGAAGACGTTTTCTTTTCACGCTTGACCTATACTAATTCAATAACCCTCGTCATACCAGGAAGCGTCAAAGTAGCTGATGCTGATATTTATTTTTTACCAGATAAACTAACTGTTAATCGTCTCACTGATGATTTCGTTTCAAAACACGGTGATTTATTAGATTACTTTAACGATAAATTAGATCATTCCATCCCTGACTATATGGACGTCTGGGTAACAACCGTGTATCTGACACATCATGATAAATATTTAATTGAACTTTCATTTGAACAAAATGTCTAAACAAAAAAGTGATTAAGCAGGTTCTGAAGTGAACCCCAAAAGTTGGAGTAAATATTAAGCGATCATCTGGTCGGTATGTTTTCGATATTCAATCGGAGACA